>NZ_JBAURI010001172.1:0-5846 GCF_049581145.1 Bradyrhizobium sp. | reverse complement strand
CGCCCAGGCCGCTTCCATCGCGCCGGCGAGGCCGGGGTCGAGGATCGGGCAGCGATCGACCGGGATGACATCGTGCGAATTGGCTGCGGCAAAGCCGACCTTGAGCACGTCATGCGTGCCCATGCGCGCGTGCAGCGTGATGCGGCGGCGGCCGATCCCGTGGGCGTCGATCAGCGCGGCGACCCTGCAGTCGAGCCTGGCCTGCGCCAGCGTCTCGACCACGATGTTGTGCTTCCAGGCGCGATAACGATCCGGCAGCCAATGCTGGATCGCGCAGCCGCCGCAGACGCCGAAATGCGGGCAGAACGGCGTGATCCGCTCCGGGCTTGCGGTCTCGACCGCGAGCAGACGGCGGCGGTCGGGATGGTGGCCCGGTGTCGGTCCCACCTCGACGGTGTCGCCGCCAAGCGTATACGGCACATAGATCATCTCACCGTCCGCAAAGGCGATGCCGTCGCCGCGCTGGCCGACATGATCGATGAGGAGGCGCTCAACCACGCCGCGCGCCCAGGAAGAATTCGGCGTTGCCGTCGCCGCCTGCGATTGCGGATGGAAAAACCGCGATGTCCGTGCATCCGAGCGAGGCCGCGAATGCCGCGATCTCGTCGCAGACCTTGGCGTGCACGGCGGCGTCGCGGATGATGCCGCCCTTGCAATGCCTGCCCTGCGCCTCGAATTGCGGCTTGATCAGTGCCAACAGATGCATCGGCGCCGCGGCGAGCGACAGGGCCGCCGGCAGCACGGCCTTCAGCGAGATGAAGCTGACATCGATCGTGACGATGTCGGGCCGCGCCGGCAGCCGCTTGCCCTCGAGCTTGCGGATATCGGTATCCTCCATCGAAACGATCTTTGGATGGTCGTGCAGCGAGAGGTGCAATTGCCCGTGCCCGACATCGACCGCGAACACCATGGCGGCGCCGCCAGCGAGCAGCACCTCGGTGAAGCCGCCGGTCGAGGCGCCGACGTCGAGGCAGACATGATCCTCGATCTCGATCGGATAGCTTTCAAGGGCTGCGGCGAGCTTGACGCCGCCGCGCGAGACATAGGGATGCGCAGGCTGGGCCTGCAGCACCGCGTCGATGGGAACGACCTCGGAGGGTTTTGCGATCGTCCTGTCGTTGGCGATGACGAGGCCGGCGTCGATCGCGGCGCGTGCGCGTGTCCGGCTCTCGAACAGGCCGCGTTCGACCAGCAACAGATCCACGCGTTTGCGGGAAGGCGACATGCGGTCAGTCCGGGTTGCGCGCCGGCACGACGCCGAACGTTTGGGTCGCCATGCGAACGCAAACTCCGCGCGCGGTCAAGGCATGCCGGGGATCGGCCGGGGCGGCGCGTGGCTGCACCCGCGCGGCGCCGGTCGAATCCCATGCACGATCCTCAGAGCGGTCGCGTCGCGCGACCCCGACAGCCAAGCCGCCGCTTCGATCATGCCGTCGCGTCGATCAGGCCGCCGTCCCGCGGTCTGACCATGGTGACAGCGCGAAAACGTCAGGCGAGCTTGACGACCCCGGTCTTGGAATCCTTGCCCAGCGTCTCGAACACCTTGGCGACGATGCCTTTGGCATCGAGGCCGGCGCGGGCATACATCGCACTTGGCGTGTCGTGATCCAGGAACACATCGGGCAAGACCATCGCGCGCATCCGCAGGCCGCCGTCGAGCATGGCGTGGTCGGCCAGCAGCTGCATGACATGGGAGCCGAAGCCGCCGATCGAACCTTCCTCGATGGTGATCAGGATCTCGTGCTCGCGCGCGAGCTTCAGGACCATGTCCTCGTCGAGCGGCTTCATGAACCGCGCGTCGGCGATGGTCGCGAACAGGCCGTGGGCGGCGAGCTCATCGGCGGCCTTCTCGCATTCGGCAAGCCTTGTGCCGAACGACAGCAACGCGACCTGTTTGCCCTGCCGAATGATGCGGCCCTTGCCGATCGGAAGCGGGACGCCGACTTCCGGCATCTCGATGCCGCGGCCTTCGCCGCGCGGATAGCGCACCGCGCTTGGGCGGTCGTTGATCGCGACCTGGGTGGCCACCATGTGCACCAGTTCGGACTCGTCGGACGCCGCCATGATGACGAAATTGGGCAGGCAGCCGAGATAGGCATTGTCGAACGAGCCGGCATGCGTGGCGCCGTCGGCGCCGACCAGGCCGGCGCGGTCGATGGCGAAGCGGACCGGCAGGCTCTGGATCGCCACGTCGTGGACCACCTGGTCGTAGCCGCGCTGCAGGAAGGTCGAATAGATCGCGCAGAACGGCTTGTAGCCTTCGCTGGCAAGCCCCGCCGCGAAGGTCACCGCATGCTGCTCGGCGATGCCGACGTCGAAGGTGCGGGTCGGGAACGCCTTGCTGAAGATGTCGATGCCGGTGCCAGAGGGCATTGCCGCGGTGATGCCGACGATCTTGTCGTCCTTCTCGGCTTCCTTGACGAGGCTCTGGCCGAACACGTTCTGATAGGACGGCGCATTCGGCTTGGCCTTGGCCTGCGCGCCGGTGGCGACGTCGAACTTGACGACGGCGTGGAATTTGTCGGCGGAAGCCTCCGCCGGCGGATAGCCCTTGCCCTTCTGCGTCACGACGTGGACCAGGATCGGGCCGGTTTCCATGTCGCGGACGTTCTTCAGGACCGGCAGCAAATGATCGAGATTATGACCGTCGATCGGGCCGACATAATAGAAGCCGAGCTCCTCGAACAGCGTGCCGCCGTCCATCATGAAGCCGCGGGAATATTCTTCGACACGATTGGCGCGGTTCGCCAGGACCTTCGGCAGCCGCTTGTTGACTTGTTTGGCGGCCTCGCGGAGCGTGCGATAGGTCTTGCCTGAATAGAGCCGCGACAGATAGGCCGACATCGCCCCGACCGGGGGGGCGATCGACATGTCGTTGTCGTTGAGGATGACGATCAGGCGGGAGTTCATCGCGCCGGCATTGTTCATGGCCTCATAGGCCATGCCCGCCGACATCGCGCCGTCGCCGATCACGGCGATCACGTAGTTCTTGCCGCCGGAGAGATCGCGCGCCACCGCCATGCCGAGGCCTGCGGAGATCGAGGTCGAGGAATGCGCCGCGCCGAACGGATCGTAGTCGCTCTCGGTGCGCTTGGTGAAACCGGACAAGCCGCCGCCGGTGCGCAGCGTGCGGATGCGGTCGCGCCGCCCGGTCAGGATCTTGTGCGGGTAGGCCTGATGGCCGACGTCCCAGATCAGGCGGTCGCGCGGCGTGTCGAAGACGTAGTGAATCGCGGTGGTCAGCTCGACGACACCAAGGCCGGCACCGAAATGGCCCCCGGTGACCGAGACGGCATCGATGGTCTCCTGGCGCAGCTCGTCTGCGACTTGTCGGACTTGGTCAACCTTGAGCCGGCGGAGATCCTCAGGTGTACGGATGGTGTCGAGAAGCGGCGTTTTACTAAATACGGTCACGGCGATTTTCCAATGTTCATGTCGGAAAGAAGGCCCGACGTCGGATGGGTTGCACAGTATCGGCGGAACTTACCAAACCGCCCACTGCCGGGGTCGTCGCGCGGGCCGAGGCCCGGCTCCTTATGACTAGATGTGCTCCGGTTCTGCCAATGTGATGGATATCACGTTTGACGGCTTCATCCCTGTCGGCCAGTTTTCCAAGCTAGTTCAAGCATTTGACACGACCCAAGCGGGTCGGCGGCGTGCTTTCCAAAGCCCATAGCTCGTAAGTCCTTACACCAAAGCGGCGGGCAAAGCCAACCCGCCTCCCGGCTCTCGGAGGTGAGGAACCGGGAGCCGTTAACTCTTTGGCAGGCATAAAGTTCCGGACAGCCCAAATTGGTCGCAGTGCCCAGGCTAATTTGGAAGCTGATTTGAGCCTTTTCCGAGTCGCGGCCAGCGCGAATGATCATAAAGACGTCACAGACGCGGCTGCGTCTTGACCAGATCGTGACGATACCCGAATGGACTGCGTCCAAAGAAACGCGAACTGTGGCTTTCGCGCCGCGGGACGGGGCCTACTCCACGTCCAGCGGCTCGGTGCCGCGGGGCTGGCCGCTGGCATCGGTGGTGATCTTTTCGACCCGCGCTTCGGCCTGGCGCAACAATTCCTCGCAGCGCCGCTTCAGCGCCTCGCCGCGCTCGTAGATCGCGACTGATTCCTCCAGCGGCACCTTGCCCTCCTCGAGCCGCTTCACGATCAGCTCCAGTTCCTCGATCGCGCGTTCGAAGGACAGCTTTCTGACGTCACTCAAGGTGTTTTCAGCCATACTCTCTTCCTGCGTGCGGCCGGGCCTCTGGGTGTTGCCGGCTTCCTGCGTGCGACCGATCTGGAGCACCCACTCAAAACCACCATTGCGGGCGCATGGTGGCTGGTCGCGGCGCTGAAATCAGGCGTCCATCAAGGCGGTGACGTGCGCCGCCACCGATTCTTTCAGGCCCTGCAGGTCATAGCCGCCCTCGAGCACCGAGACAACTCGGCCGCCGGCACTGGAATCGGCCTGCTCCATCAGCTTGCGGGTGACCCAGGCGAAATCGTCCGCGCCCAGGTTCAGCGAGGCGAGCGGATCGCGGTAATGGGCATCGAAGCCGGCCGAGATGATGATCAGTTCGGGACCGAATTTGGCGAGCTGCGGCAGGATGACGTTCTCGAACGCGGCCCGGAACTGCGCGCTGCCGTCCTCGGAGGCGAGCGGCGCGTTGACGATGGTGTCGTGCTCGCCGCGCTCGCCGGCGGCGCCGGTGCCGGGGAACAGCGGCATCTGGTGGGTCGAGCAATACATTACGGTCTTGTCGGCCCAGAAGATGTCCTGCGTGCCGTTGCCGTGATGGACGTCGAAATCGACCACGGCGGCGCGGCCGATGCCGTATTTGCGCTGGGCGTGACGGGCGGCGATCGCGACGTTGTCAAAGAAGCAGAAACCCATCGGCTTGTTGATCTCGGCGTGATGCCCGGGCGGGCGGATCGCGACGAAGGCGTTATGATGGGTGCCCGACATCACCGCGTCGGTGGCGGCGACCGCGCCGCCGACGCCGCGGATCGCCGCTTCCCAGGTGCCCGGCGACATCGAGGTGTCGCCATCGACATAGATCATGCCGCTGGTCGGCGCGATATGGCGTAGCTCGGTGACATAATGCTCGTTGTGGCAGAGCGTAACCAGGTCGAGATTGCCTTCCGGCGCTTCACCGCGCACCAGAGCCTTGAAGCGGTCTTCGCCCAGCACCGCGTTGACCGTGCGCAGCCGGTCGGGGCACTCGGGGTGTCCTGCGGGCATGGCATGCGCGAGGCATGCCGGATGGGTCAACAGAAGCGTGGTCATCGGACATCCTGACAACTGACACGCGCGGGTGGCGCGAAGCGATTAATCTAGGAGGTCGCGCCCTGTTCGGAAAGGCCCATGAGGGCGGTATCACCCGTCATTTCCGGTCAGTTGCTGCGCGTGATGCGGTCTTGTGCGTGCGGCGTGATTGGGCTGTTCGTCCCGAAATAAGCAAACAGCGCATCGGAGTCGTAGACGCCGAATTGCGGCGCGATTCCTTGCTTGAGCACGCTGAAACCGTCGCCGCCGAGCGCGAGATAATTGTTCACGGTGACACGGTAGCTCATCTGCGGCTCGATCGGCGTGCCGTTCAGCACCATCGATGCGGCGGCGACGTGGTCGCCAGCGGGCTTTGCGGCGTCCCAACTGTAGCTGAAGCCATGCGAGACCTGCAGGATCCGTGGCCGCGTCGGGTCGAGCCATTGCTGTTCGAGCATGGCCTTGATGTCGGCGCCGGTGAGCGTCAGCGTCACCAATTGGTTGCGGAACGGCTGGCTGGCGAAGATGTCGGCATAGCTCACCGCGCCATCGTCCTTTTTCGCGATGTCGATGCGAATGCCGCCGGGATTGGTG
>NZ_JBAURI010001171.1:0-7848 GCF_049581145.1 Bradyrhizobium sp. | reverse complement strand
CGTCATGGCCGGGCTTGTCCCGGCCATCCACGTCTTTGTACCACGAGAAAAAGCAAGACGTGGATGCCGGGACAAGCCCGGGCATGACGGAGAAGACGTCACAATCCCAGATACGCCTTGCGGACGTCGGGATTGCCCTTGATCTCGGCTGCTGCGCCCTGCATCAGCACCCGGCCGGTCTGCAGGATGTAGGCGCGGTCGGCGATATCCAAACACTCGGCCATGCGCTGCTCGACGATCAGCACCGTCATGCCGGCGTCGCGGATGCGTTTGACGGCCTGGAAGATCTCGTCGACCAGTTTTGGCATGATGCCTTGCGAGGGCTCGTCCAGCATCAGAAGCCGCGGCCTTGTCATCAGCGCGCGGCCGATCGCCAGCATCTGCTGCTCGCCGCCCGACAGTGTCTCGGCACGCTGCTCCAGCCGTTCCGACAGCCGCGGGAACAGCTGGAACACCAGCTCCAGCGGCTGGTCGCGATCGGTCTCGCTGCGATAGAGATAGCTGCCGAGCCTTAAGTTGTCGCGCACCGACAGGCGCGGAAACAGCCTTCGGTTTTCCGGCACATAGGCGATGCCGCGCGCGGTGATCAGGTGCTGCGCCATGCCGTCGATGCGGGTGCCGTCGAAGCTGACCGAGCCCGCGCGCAGCCGCTCGGCCCCGGCGATCGATTTCAACAGCGTCGACTTGCCCGCGCCGTTGGCCCCGGCGACGCAGACGATCTCGCCCTTCTCGACCTCGATCGAGACCGCGGAGATCGCGACCAGGCCCTGATAGGCGGTCGTGACCTCACGCACCGACAGCATGACGATCCCCAAGATAGGCGGTGATGACTTTCGGGTCGCGCACGATGTCGGTGGGCTTGCCCTCGAGCAGCACCTTGCCGAGATCGAGCACGATGGCGCGGTCGACCAGCGGCATCACGATCTCCATGACGTGCTCGACCATCAGCACGGTGACGCCGGTCTCCCGCACCCGCCGCACCAGTTCGACGCCGGTCTGCGCCTCGGTCGGCGTCAATCCGGTCAGCACCTCGTCGAGCAGCAGCAGCTTTGGCTCGGTGGCGAGCGCGCGCGCGACTTCGAGCCGGCGCTTTTCGGACGGGATCAGGTCGGCGGCCGGCACGTCGGCGCGGCCGGCCAATCCTGCGAATTCCAGCACCTCATGCGCCTTGCGGCGGGCCTCGCGCATGGTCGTGGTGCGCACCAGTGCACCGACGATGACGTTGTCGATGACGCTCATGGTCTCAAAACTCTTGACCACCTGGAATGTGCGACCGATGCCGCGCCGACAGCGCTCCGCCGCCGGCAACCGGGTCACGTCCTGGCCGTCGAACAGGATGGCGCCCTCGGTCGGCGGAAACACGCCGGCGATCAGGTTGAACAGCGTCGACTTGCCGGCGCCGTTGGGCCCGATCAGGCCGACGATCTCGCCGCGCCCGACCGAGATCGAGACATCGCTGTTGGCGACCAGCCCCGCGAAGCGCTGCGTGACGCCGCGGGTTTCCAGCAAGGCCGTCATGGCGCGACCGCCTTGCGCCGCCGCGCGAACTGCCGCTTGACCTGCGCGAACAGGCCGACGAGCCCCTGCGGCCGTGCCAGCGAGATCAGCACGATCAGGCTGCCGTAGACGATCAAATCGACGCCGCGGCCGGAGCCGCCGATGAAGGAGCGCGTCAACTCGGTGAGCGGAATCAGGATGACGGCGCCCAATAGCGGGCCCCACAAGGTGCCGATGCCGCCGACCACCGCGGGCAGCGCCATCAACAGCGAGAACTGAAAACCCATCACGCTTTCGGGGTCGATATAGGAGACGAATTGCGCATAGAAGCTGCCGCCGACCGCGACCAGAAAGGCGGAGACGGCGGCCGCGCCCATCTTGGAATTGAAGACGACGACGCCGAGGCTTTCGGCCGCCTCCGGATTGTCCTTCACCGCGCGCCACCAATAGCCCCACTTCGAATCCTCCAGCCACCAGGTCACGAACCAGGCGACGCAGGCGAGCGCGAGCGCGAAATAGAAGTAAGGCAGCTTGCTGCGGAGAAACTGAAAGGTGAGCCAGCTATCGCCGTGAACGGGAATGTCGATGCCGAGCGCAGCACCCGCGAAATCCCAGTTCTGGAACAGCAACAGCGCGGTTTCGGCGATGACGATGGTGGCGATCACGAAGTAATGGCCGCGGAGCCGGAAACAGGGATAGCCGAGCGCCATCGCGATCAACGCCGAGATCGCGCCGCCGCCGAGCATGCCGAACCACGGCAGCACGCCGAACTTGGTGAACAACAGCGCGGTCGTATAGGCCCCGATCCCGAAATAGAGCGCATGGCCGAGTGAAATCTGCCCGCAATAGCCGGACAGGATGTTCCAGCTCTGCGACAGCGCCGCATACATCAAGGTCAGGACCATGATGTTCTGGACATAGACGTCCTTGACGAACAGCGGCACCATCGCCGCGACCGCCGCCAGAGCGGCCGCAAGCATCAATTCGTGGCGGCGGCGCGCGGCAAAATTCTTGTCCATCAGATCGACCCGAACAGGCCGCGCGGCCGGATGAACACGACCAGCAGATACACCAGGTAGATGCCGATCGACTTCAGCGACGGCGGCAGGATCAGGGCCGTGGAAGCCTCGACCAAGCCCACGATGATGCCGCCGGCAAAGGCGCCGAACACGCTGCCGAAGCCGCCGAGCGCGACCGTGACATAGGCGATCAGCGCAAAGGAGGCGCCGACATCCGGATAGACATAGAAGAAGATCGCCATGACGGCGCCGGCAAGTCCCACCAGCGCGGCGCCCAGCCCCCAGCCCAGCGCGAACACCCGGTTCTTGTCGATGCCGACCAGCGCCACCGCGCCGGCATCCTCGCGGGTGGCTTCCAGCGCGCGGCCGAAATCGGTGCGGTGGATGAAGAGGTAAAGCCCCGCGAAGGCCACGATCGACACCAGCGCGCCGACCAGCTGCGGCTCGGGCAGGTAGACGCCCGCAATCGAGATGGTTTTGCCGCCGAGCCAGGAATGCGTGATGCTGCGATAATCCGGCGTGAAGAAGAACTGCGCCAAGCCGCGCATCACGATGGCAAGTCCGAAGGTGGAGAAGATCTGGACCATGCCGGCATTGGCCTTGGCCCGCACCGCAAAGCGCACGACCAGCAGATAGACCAGCGCGCCGAACACGAACAGGGCGGCCGCGACCAGCGGCGCGGCCAACAGCGGATCGAGCGCGAAGAACGAGAACAGGAAGAAGGTCGCGTACATCGCGATCATCAGGAATTCGCCATGGGCGAAATTGACCACGTCCATCAGGCCGAAGATGAGCGCGAGCCCGACGGCGATCAGGCCATAGAGCAGGCCCATCAGGAGGCCCGAGGCGAGGCTCTGGATGATGGTTGCCGCGGTCACCGGTGTTGTTGCTCCAGCACGCGGGCGAGACCGTATAACTCCGTCATGGCCGGGCTCGTCCCGGCCATCCACGTCTTGCTGGCGGTGACACCGAAGACGTGGATGCCCGGGACAAGCCCGGGCATGACGAGCTTCGTTTTAGCCGCCACTGCCATTGGGTGCATTCGCGTCAGACTCTCGGAAAAATTCGCACGCTCGAACGTCACCAAGCCTGCGGCCTACTTCATCGGCCAGATGGCTTCGGCGACGGCGGCCTGCGGCGGGAAGATGGTGACGAACTTGCCGCCGACATATTGCAGCAGCACCGGATCGGCGTCGTTGTTCTGGCCTTGCGCGTCGAACTTCACGCGCTTCCAGGGCATGATGGTCTGGTCGCCCGGGATGTCGGTGGCGACCAGGGCTTGGCGGATCTTGTCGCCGTCGGTCGACTTGGCTCGGTTGATGGCTTCCGCCAGCACGATCAGAGCCATGAATTGCCGCGAGGAGAAGTCGTTGAGGTCCTTGCCCGACTTCTCCTTGAACATCGCGTTGACCGCGCCGACCATCGGCCGTTTGGCGGCGAGGTCGAGCGAGAACGAGCCACGCGAGATCACGCCTTCGAGCTTGTCGCCGACAGCGTCATAGAGCGCCTTTTCGGAGAAGCCGGCGTCCTGCGCCACGATCGCGTTGGCCTTGTAGCCGAGTTCGGCCATGGTCTTGATCAGGAGAATGCCGTCGGTGGTGTAGCTCGATGGCATCAGCACGTCGGCATTGGCGGCCTTGAGCTGCTGCACCTCGGCCGAGAGTGACGGCGAGTTGGCGCGGTACTTGATGTCGGCCAGCACCTTGTAGCCGCGCTCGCCGGCGAGCTTGAGCTGCGCATTGGCGGAATCGGTGCCGAAGATGGTGTCCTCGTGGAACAGCGACAGCGTCTCGATCTTGGTGCCCTTCTTCTTCATGGCGTCGAAGAAGTCGAACATGGCGGCTGAGAACATCTCGTCATGGGGCGCTGCGCGGAAGTAGAATTTCAGGCCGCGGCGCTGCAGGCTCGGCGAGGAGTTGTCGGCCGAGATGAAGGGTATCTGGTAGCGCTCGCAGATCTGGCTGATGGTGACCGCGACCGCGCTTTGATAGGTGCCGATGATGGCGCAGACCTTTTCCTGGGTGATCAGGCGCTCGGCTTCGGCGCGGCCCTTCTGCGGATCGGCCTGGTGATCGGCGAATACCAGGCGGATTTTGGCGCCGCCAAGCCCCGGCAAACCTTCGGTGCGCGCCAGCGGCAGATCGAAATCGTACTTCTTGTTGATGATCTCGGCTGCGGTCTCATATGATTTCTGCGCATCGACGCCGATCTGCGCGCTGGCGCCTGAGAACGGATAGATGATGCCGATCACCACGTCGGGAGTGTCCGCGCGGACCGCGATCGGCGCCAGCGCCGCGGCGGCGGTGGCCCCAAGCAACACATTACGGCGGCTAATCGTCATGACCATATCCTCTTATGAACGACGCGTATCGATGAAGCGGTTGGATTGCGCGGTAAAGCCTCAATGAGCGGCACGAACTGCATCAAAGCACAGCAAGCTGCTTGTTCTGCAAATCCGTCACCAGCATCAGGCCAGGCGCGTGGGTGATCGCGAACGGCAACCTGGCGGCGGCGATCACCGCCTGCGGAGTGACGCCGCAGGCCCAGAACACTGGTATCTCATCGGCCTCCACGGGCACAGCATCGCCGTAGTCCGGCTTTCCGATATCGTTAATGCCGATCAGGTGAGGATGGCCGAGATGGACCGGCGCGCCATGCACGGAGGGAAAGCGCGTGGTGATCTGCACCGCGCGGATCGCATCCGCCGGCTTGAACGGCCGCATCGATACCACCATGGGACCGGCGAACGGCCCAGCCGGCGTGCAGGCGATGTTGGTGCGATACATCGGGACCCGCACATTGCGCTCGATGTGCCGGATCGGCAGGCCGGCGTCCATCAGCGCTTCCTCGAACGAGAACGAGCAGCCAAGCACGAAGGCGACCAGATCGTCGCGCCAATACGCGGTGATGTCGGTTGGCTCCTCCACCACCTCGCCGTCGCGCCAGATCCGGTAGCGCGGCAGATCGGTGCGGATGTCGAGATCGCGCCCAAGCGCGGGGATATGGGGATCGCCGACATCGGACATGCCGATGATCGGACATGGTCTGGGATTAGCCTGGCAGAAGCGATGAAAGGCGGCGGCGAGCCTTTCCGGCAGGATCGCCAGATTGCCCTGCACGAAACCATTGGCGATGCCGGCGGTCGAGGCAGCCATGCCGGCCCGGCAGGCAAGCCGCGCCTGCAGGCTGGGCAGCGTTCGATTTGAAGGGGCGTCTTTGTCGCCCCGAGCGCCTTGCAGCCGCTCTGCCGTCAAAACAGTCATTTGATCGACCTGCCTATAATCTCGACAAACACACTCAATCTCACCCGTGCTATAAAGTCTAATCGTCCTTTTTAATCATGATCGATAAATCTGATTTATCGATGGAGGTATATCGATGCTGGATTTCAAGTCCATCGAGACCTTTCTATGGGTGGTCAAACTCGGGAGCTTTCGGGGCGCCGCACAGCGGCTCAACACCACCCAGCCCGCCATTTCGCAGCGGATCGCCCAGCTCGAGCGCGAGATGGGCGTCAGACTGCTGAACCGCGACCACCGCATCGCCTCGCCGACCCCGAGCGGCCGGCAGATGATGGTGTATGCGGAGAAACTGATGGGGCTGCGCGCCGAGATGATGGCCGAGGTCGGCGACCGCTCGGCGATGCGCGGCTTTCTGCGACTGGGCGTCGCCGAGACCATCGTGCACACTTGGCTGCCGGACCTGATCAAGAGCGTCAACACCACCTACCCCAATCTGTCGCTGGAAATCGAGGTCGACATCTCGCCGAATTTGACCGCCCGCCTGCTGGCGCAGGAGATCGAGCTCGCTTTCGTGCTCGGGCCTCCCCAGGTATCCGGCGTCCGCAGCCGCGAGCTGTGCGACTATCCGATCGGTTTCCTGGCCAGCCCCGCGCTCGGCCTTGGCAACGGACCGCTCGACGTGCAGGCGCTGGCAAAATTTCCGATCATCACCTTTCCGCGCAAGAGCCAGCCCTACGAGGTGGTGCGCTCGCTGTTCAACCGGGCGGATCTGCCGCCGATCCGGTTGCATGCCAGCGCCTCGCTCGCGACCGTCATTCACATGGCGATCGAGGGTCTCGGTATCGCCGTCATCCCCGACGCGATTGTGGAAAGCGAGCTCGCGGACGGACGCCTGCAACAGCTCGAAACGACCCTCCAAATCCCGCCGCTGACCTTTTCGGCAAGCTGGCTTAGTTCGCCCGAAATGATCGCGACCGAACGGGTCGCCGAACTCGCCGGCAAGATCGCCGCATCCCACGCATCGTGCCAAGGAAGGAACGAAGGATCGTCTCATCGACCATCTCGAACGCCTTCGCAGGCATCGTCCCATGCATCGGCGTCGGTTGACGCCGCTGCGGCGGCACGCCATTGAACAACGAGCCGCGCCAACGAAGGTGATGGAATAGCCGCATGAGCCGAGCCGCCTCCAACCTGCAGATCGATTCCGCCCGCCTCTGGGACACGATTCACGAAACCGCGAAATTCGGCGCGACGCCCAAGGGCGGCGTCCGGCGGCTGACGCTTTCGGCCGAGGACAAGCAGGTGCGCGACTGGTTCCGCAAGGCGTGCGAGGATGCCGGCCTCGAAGTCCAGGTCGATGCACTCGGCTCGATGTTCGCTCTTCGCAAGGGTCGCGACATGTCGAAGCCGCCGGTCGGTCTCGGCTCGCATCTCGACACCCAGCCGACCGGCGGCAAGTTCGACGGCGTGCTCGGCACCCTCGCCGCGCTCGAAGTGGTGCGCACGCTGAACGACGCCGGCATCGAGACCGACACCCCGCTCTGCATCTGCAACTGGACCAACGAGGAAGGCTCGCGCTTCGCGCCCGCGATGATGGCGTCGGCCGCCTATGTCGGCGATTTCACCACCGACGACATTCTCTCGCGCAGGGATGCCGTGGGCGTCACGGTGGGCGAAGCGCTGGACGGCATCGGCTATCGTGGCGCGACAGCTGTCGGCACCCAGAAATTCTCGGGCTTCGTCGAGCTGCACATCGAACAGGGCCCGATCCTCGAAGCCGAGAGCAAGACCATCGGGGTAGTCGATTCCGGCCAGGGCGTGCTGTGGTATGACGGCAGGATCACCGGCTTCGAGAGCCATGCCGGCTCGACGCCGATGCCGCTGCGGCGCGACGCGCTGGCCACCCTCTCGGAAATCGTGCTCGCGATGGAGAGCATCGCCAAAAAACATGCGCCCAACGCGGTCGGCACTGTCGGCGAGGCCGTGATCGCCAACCCCTCGCGCAATGTCATCCCCGGCGAGATCGCCTTCACCGTCGACTGCCGTAGCGCCGATGATGCAATCATGGACGCGCTCGACAGGGAGTTGCG
>NZ_JBAURI010001170.1:0-3040 GCF_049581145.1 Bradyrhizobium sp. | reverse complement strand
CTATGACGCGCCGTTTCAGACCCTGGCAGAAGCTACCATCGACGCCAACCGCGAGATGCTGCTGGCGCTGGGCGGCGCCGATTTCCGCGAGGGGGTGGCGAGCTTCGTGGAGAAGAGGCCGCCGAGGTTTACCGGGCGGTGAGAGGGTTCAAGCCGCCGCAAACTCCCTCTGCGGCCATAACCGCCTTCGCCCTTCGCGCCACGGCGCGGCAGCCTTCGCTTGCTTCGCTACGACAGGCCTCGGCAGGGCTTGCGGAGCCCAAGCTTGCGAAGCAAGCGAAGACTGGTGGAGCCAGGCGGGATCGAACCGCCGACCTCATCATTGCGAACGATGCGCTCTCCCAGCTGAGCTATGGCCCCTTCCGTCACCGCCCGATCGAACAAGGCGGCTCGCAATCGGCGTCATTTACAGTCCGGGCGAAGGTCAAGTCAAGATTAGTCAAGAATGGCGAAAATCGCCGCTTTCAGCGGCCCTGCCGGTGCGTTCCCTTGTTTGGGAGGAGGGGAACCGATATCTAGCGGGAAGCCACCGGAGCCCTGAGTCCATCGCATGCGTGCCGTTCTCGAAATAGTCGAACTCATTTTACAACTCTATGTGTACCTGTTGATTGCCTCCGCCATCCTGTCCTGGCTGATCGCCTTCAACGTCGTCAACACGCGTAACCAGCTGGTCGCCGCCATAGCGGAGTTCCTCTACCGTATCACCGAGCCGGTGCTGGCCCCGATCCGTTCGTTCATGCCCAATCTGGGCGGTCTCGATATTTCGCCGATTATTCTCATCATCATCATCATCTTCATTCAGAAGATTATTGATTACAACATCATGCCATACGTGGTGGGCTATTGAGCGCCTGATGGATCCTTGGCGGTATTCCGCCGGCGGCATGACGGTCGCGCTGCGGGTGACACCGCGCGGCGGCCGTGACGGTATCGACGGGATCGAGACCCGCGGCGACGGCAGAAGCGTGCTGAAGGTGCGGGTGCGCGCGCCGGCCGACGGCGGCGAGGCCAACCGCGCCGTGACTGAGCTGTTGGCAAAGGCGCTCGGGGTGCCGAAGGCGAGGGTGCGGCTGTTGTCCGGAGCGACCTCCAGGCTGAAGCAGATCGCGATCGACGGCGAGCCTGAGCAGCTCTGCGAGGCGTTGCGCGGCCTGACCTCGGCAAAGCCGGACTGAGGTCTGTTCCTACGTCTCTGTTTCGGCGTCTGCCCTTACTTCTTCTTGGCCCGTGCCATGCCATCGGCGATCAGCCGGTGCGCATCCTCCGCGCTGCCCCAGCGCAGCACCTTGACCCATTTGCCGGGCTCGAGATCCTTGTAATGCTCGAAGAAGTGCTGGATCTGCTGCAGCGTGATGGCCGGCAGGTCGCTGTACCCCTTCACCTTGTCGTAACGCTGGGTCAGTTTCGACGAGGGCACCGCGATGATCTTCTCGTCGCCGCCGGCTTCGTCCTCCATGAACAGCACGCCGACCGGCCGCACGCTCATGACCGCGCCGGGCACGATCGCGCGGGTATTGGCGACCAGCACGTCGCAGGGGTCGCCGTCATCCGACAGCGTATGCGGGATGAACCCGTAATTTCCCGGGTAGCGCATGGCGGTATAGAGAAAGCGGTCGACCACCAGCGTGCCTGCCTCCTTGTCCATCTCGTATTTGATCGGTTCGCCGCCAACGGGCACTTCGACAATGACGTTGACTTCGTGCGGCGGATCGATCCCGATCGAAATGGCGTCAATACGCATGCACGGCTCCGGAGGACCTTGACCAAGGCCCTGGGTTACTTAGAAAAATCAACGCGGACAATAGCCCGACAGCTCGCTGTTTCGAGTCAAGGCGTTGAAATCAACGATTGTGTTCAATGTGCCCAGGCGAAGGCGACCTTGTCGAGCGATTTCGGCCCGAACTTCTCCGAAGATCGCGCCACCATCCGCCCGCCGAGCGCGCGGTAGAATTCGGTGGCCGGATCGTTGTCGGAAAGCGCCCAGACCACCATGCTCTTGAGCCCGCTCTGCATCAGGTCGCGGCGCGCAGAGCTGAACAGCCTGCGGCCGAAGCCGAGCCCTTGGAACTCGGGACGCAGATAGAGCTCGTAGATCTCGCCTTCGAAATGCAGGCTACGCGCGCGGTTGCGGCCGTAATTGGCGTAGCCCGCGACCTTGTCCCCGAACACCAAAACGCTGACCCGGCTGCCCTTGCGGATCGCGCTGTCCCACCATTGCGGGCCGCGTCGGTTGATCAGTTTTTCCAGCTCGGCGCCGGGAATGATGCCTTGGTAGGCGGCGCGCCAGGCTTCGTCATGGGTAGCCGCTACCGCGGCTGCGTCAGCAGCCTTGGCCGGTCGGACCTCGATCAGGGTGGTGCTCATGGACGCAATCAAAGCAAGTCGGCGCGCGGGCTTCAAGCTCTTTCATTAAAGATCGGTTAAGCTGTGGATTTTCTGCATCAGTTTCCCGACTGACTTGTGTCGAAAAAGGACAGGTTGCCGCCTTGACCGAGATTCGGCGATGCCGGCGGCGGCAAAGGCGCGCCGACCCGTGCTTCGGCCAGACCAAAAGCTGCAAAAAGGCATCACGTCGCTTGATTCGTTGCTAATGCTTTGCAGAAAGCGGATCGGTTTTCGAGATCAGGCCTGCCCATGTCCGTCTTCGTCTCCAGGCTTCTGTTCGCTCTGCTCCTGCTCCTGCTGGCTTTCGACCAGAGTGCGCCGGCATCACCGCCTTACGGCCCCCAGGATCAAGAAAAGCAACCTGACCGCGAGCAACAATGGCTCGTCCCCTCGCCGAGTGCCGGCACGGCGGCGCACGCCGTACTGTTTCGTCCCCCAGGCGACGGGCCGTTCCGGCTGGCGGTGATCGCGCATGCCTCGACGCAGAATGCGCTGCGCCGCGCGCAGCAGCGGCAACCCGACTATCGCGCACTGGCGGCGTTCCTGGTTGCGCGCGGCTTTGCGGTGCTGGTGCCAGAGCGGCTCGGCCACGGCGCAACCGGCGGGCCTTATCTCGAGGACCAGGGCGGCTGCGCCGATGCCGATTATGTGAGCG
>NZ_JBAURI010001169.1:0-3612 GCF_049581145.1 Bradyrhizobium sp. | reverse complement strand
CGCCGGGACGACACGCAATTGACCTAGTCAATCGACCGGATCAGGTCCTTGATCTTCAGGGCGTGCGGGCCGAGCTCCCCGGCGAGCTTGTCGAGATAGGGATCGGCGACCGCGGTAAAGCTCTTCTTGTCGACGTCATCGACGACCTTGACGCCCATCGACTTCAGCTTGGCCGCCGCGGTCCTTTCGAGCTCGAAGGCTCTCGCCGACTCCTTCGTGCTGATCTCGTTCGCCGCCGTCATCACCCATTGCTTCTGCTCGGCCGACAGGTTCTGCCACAGCCTGTCACTGATGAACACCAATGCATTGTTGGCCTCGTGCTCGGTCAGCGAAAGCACAGGCGCCACTTCGTAGTGCTTGTTGACGAGATAGACGTTGATGCCGTTCTCGGCCGCCTCGACCACACCGGTCTGCAGCGAAGTGTAAACGCTGCCGAACGGCATGTGCACGGTCTGCGCGCCATAGGCCGGAAACATCGTGTCCTCAGTCGCCGTGGCCTGCACGCGGATCTTCATGCCCTTGAGGTCGCCGACGTTGTGGATCTCCTTCTTACCGTAGATATGCCGCACGCCCTGCGAGCCGGTGCCGATGACATGCAGGCCCTGCGCGGTCTCGTCGATCATGGTTCTCAACGCGTCGAACACCCGCGGGTCGGCCATCGCCTTGATGACATGGGCTTCGTCGCGGAACAGGAAATGCAGCGACATCACGCCGGCCTGCGGCGAGATCGTCGCTGTGTTGGCCGAGGAGATGATGGCGAAATCGATATCGCCCGCCTTGACCAGTTGCAGGAGCTGCGGCTCCTGCCCGAGCTGCGCGCCGGGATACTGATCGATGATCATGCTGCCTTTGCTCAATTCCTTGAGCTTGTCGGCGAACAGGTCGCCGGCGACCGAATAACCGGTATTGCGCGGCTGGTCGTAGGCGAAGCGGTAATGCTTGACGTCCTGCGCGTTCGCATCTGCGGCGAACAGCAGCGCCGAGGCCGCCAGGACAAGGACCAAGCCAAAAATCGAGACACGGCTAATCTCTGTCGGATGTTTCACGCGCTTCCCTCCCCGGCCTTTGTTTTTCGCGATCATCCCATCGGGTTTGCCGGATTGTCAATTGACCATCCGGGCGCGCCGCCGGGGAGGCCTCGAAATCACCGCCGTTGTTTGTCTCTCTTATTTTCCTTGGCGGCGCATGAAATCGAAGTCGCAGCCTTCGTCGGCCTGCAGAATGGTCTCGTTGAACAGATGTGCATAGCCGCGGCTGGCCCATTCCGGCGCGGCCGCCGGAATCAGCGCGGCGCGTCGCTTCTCCAGCTCGGCCGCATCGACCAGCAGCTCGATGCGGCGCCCAGCCACGTCGAGCCGGATCCGGTCGCCATTCTTCACCAGCGCCAGCGGACCGCCGACGGCGGATTCCGGCGTGATGTGCAGCACGATGGTGCCGAACGCCGTGCCGCTCATCCGTGCATCCGAAATCCGCACCATGTCCTTGACGCCCGCGCGCCCGAGTTTTTTCGGGATCGGCAGATAGCCGGCTTCCGGCATGCCCGGCGCGCCCTTCGGCCCGGCATTGCGCAGCACCAGCACGTCGTCCGCGGCCACATCGAGCTCGGGATCGTCGAGGCGCAGCGTCATGTCCTCGACCGACTCGAACACCACGGCGCGGCCGGTGTGCTGCATCAGCTTCGCGCTCGCGGCGGAATGCTTGATCACGGCGCCGCGCGGTGCGAGGTTGCCGTGCAGCACGGCGATCCCGCCTTCCGGTTTGATCGGATTCTGCCGCGACCGGATCGCGTCCTGGCCCGGCACCTCCTCGGCGGCTGCGACGACGTCGCGCAGCGTTTTGCCTTCGATGGTCCTGGCGTCGAGGTCGATGAGATCGCCGAGCTGCGCCATCAGTTTCGGCACGCCGCCGGCGTGATGGAAATGCTCCATATAGTGCTCGCCCGACGGCTTGAGGTCGACCAGCACCGGCACCTCGCGGCCGAGCTGGTCGAACACCTGCAGATCGATGCGGTGCGGCGCGCGGTTGGCGATCGCGGTCAGATGGATCAGGCCGTTGGTCGAGCCGCCGATCGCCTGCAGCACCACCTGCGCGTTCCGGAAGGAGGCCTCGGTGAGGAATTCGCTCGGCCGCGGGCCCTTCGCCTTGGCCATCGCGGCGGCGACCTTGCCGCTCGCCTCGGCTGAGCGAAAGCGCTCGGCGTGCGGCGCGGGAATGGTCGCGCTCATCGGCAGCGACAATCCAAGCGCCTCGGTGATGCAGGCCATGGTGGAGGCGGTCCCCATCACCATGCAGGTGCCGACCGATGGCGCGAGTCGGCCATTCACCGCCTCGATCTCGACCTCGTCGATCTCGCCCGCGCGATATTTCGCCCACAGCCTGCGGCAATCGGTGCAGGCGCCCAACACCTCGCCCTTGTGATGGCCGACCACCATCGGCCCGACTGGAATGACCACGGTCGGCAGGTCGGCGGAGACCGCCGCCATGATCTGCGCCGGCAGGGTCTTGTCACAGCCGCCGATCACGACCACCGCGTCCATCGGCTGGGCGCGGATCATCTCCTCGGTGTCCATCGCCATCAGATTGCGCAGATACATCGACGTCGGATAGGCAAAGCTCTCTGCGATCGAAATCGTCGGGAACACCATCGGCATGGCGCCGGTCAGCATCACGCCGCGCTTCACCGCCTCGATGATCTGCGGCACGTTGCCGTGGCAGGGATTGTAGTCGCTATAGGTGTTGGTGATGCCGACGATCGGACGGTTGAGCGCATCATCGGAATAGCCCATCGCCTTGATGAAGGCCTTGCGCAGGAACAGCGAGAACCCGGCGTCGCCATAGCTTGTCAGTCCCTTGCGCAGTCCGTCGGTCATGTGATGTTCCTCTATGCTTGGCGATCTTACGTCGGCGGCCGCCCGACATATAGTCGTCATTCCATGGCGACTCCAACGGGCCGGCGCTTCGCGCCGCCCGGCGGGATCGGGTCGGTAATCCAGAAATTGCGGCGCAAGATTCCCGGTTCGCGCTGCCGCGCGCTCCGGAATGATGGCTCAATCGATGATCCTGCTGCGGTCGCCGCTGAACTCCATGCCGCAGAAGGTGCCGCCCTGATAGAAATCGCCGACCGGATCGGGCTCGAGCTTCGCCTGCTCGGCCATCGCGTAGTCGCGGAAATCCTCGGCGTTGCCGGTCGGGCGATAGCCGAGATCATAGGCGCGGTGGTTGTCCCACCACGAGCGCTCATTGTTGGAGGCGCCGTAGACGATCTCGAAATGGATATCGGGATGCTCGAGCCCGATGCGGCACAGCTGCACCAGATCCTCCGGCTTCAACCAGATCGACAGCCTGCGATGATCGAGCGGCTTGTCGCCGAAATTGCCGATCCGGATGCAGGTCACCCTGATGCCGTGCTTGTCGGCATAGAGCGCGCCGGTCGCTTCGCCGAAGGCCTTGCTGACGCCGTAGCGGCTGTCCGGGCGCGGCGTCACGTCGCTGCCGATGCGGTGATAACGCGGGTAGAAACCCACCGCATGATTGGAGGATGCGAAGACCACCCGCTTGACGCCGTTCTTGCGCGCCGCCTCGAACAGGTTGTAGCAGCCGATGATGTTGGAT
>NZ_JBAURI010001168.1:0-3127 GCF_049581145.1 Bradyrhizobium sp. | reverse complement strand
GACCCAGTCCTCATTCGAGATCGCGGGCAAACGGCTGGGTGCCGACGTCATGAACATGTCGGTCTCCTCCTCCTCGATGCGCAAGGGCGAGACCCTGATCGACACCGCGGTCACGCTCAACGCGATGCATCCCGACATCCTGGTGGTGCGCCATCACGCTTCCGGCGCGGTGGAACTGTTGGCGCGTAAGGTCGACGGTTCCGTGATCAATGCCGGCGACGGCGCGCATGAGCATCCGACCCAGGCTCTGCTCGACGCGCTGACCATCCGCCGCAACAAGGGCCGGCTCGAGGGGCTGGTGGTCGCGATCTGCGGCGACGTCATGCATTCGCGGGTCGCGCGCTCCAACATCCTGTTGCTCAACGCGATGGGCGCGCGGGTGCGCGTGGTCGCGCCGTCCACGCTGCTGCCGCCCGGCATCGAGCGGATGGGGGTCGAGGTCGCGCGCGACATGCGCGAGGGCCTCAACGGCGCCGATATCGTGATGATGCTCCGGCTGCAGCGCGAGCGCATGAACGGCTCCTTCGTGCCCTCGACCAGCGAATATTTCCATTACTTCGGGCTCGACCAGAAGAAGCTCGCCTACGCCAAACCCGACGCGCTGGTGATGCATCCGGGCCCGATGAACCGCGGCGTCGAGATCGACTCGATCGTGGCCGATGGCGCGCAATCCCTGATCCGGGAACAAGTCGAAATGGGAGTGGCGGTGCGGATGGCGGTGCTCGAAGCGCTCGCCCGCAACCTGCCGAACGCGTGACAGCATGCTGACGGACCGCCGCCCCATCCTGCTCGCCAATGCGCGGGTGATCGATCCCTCCCGGGATTTCGACGGCCCCGGCGACGTGCTGATCGCCGACGGCGTGATCCGCGACGCCAGGCGCGGCATCGGTGCGGCCGGCGTGCCCGAGGGCACCGACATCATCAACTGCGCCGGCAGGATCATCGCGCCCGGGCTGGTCGACATGCGCGCCTTCGTCGGCGAGCCCGGCCTGAGCCACCGCGAGACCTTTGCCTCGGCAAGCCAGGCGGCGGCGACCGGCGGCATCACCACCATCATCTGCCAGCCCGATACCTCGCCGGTGATCGACAACTCGGCGACGGTGGATTTCGTGCTGCGCCGGGCCCGCGACACCGCGATCGTCAACATTCATCCGATGGCGGCGCTGACCAAGGACATGGCCGGCGTGGAGATGACCGAGATCGGGCTGCTGAAGGCCGCGGGCGCGGTGGCGTTTTCCGACGGCGACAGGAGCGTCACTAACGCCCAGGTGATGCGCCGCGCGCTGACCTATGCCCGCGATTTCGACGCGCTGATCGTGCATCACACCGAAGATCCCGACCTGGTCGGCGAAGGCGTCATGAACGAAGGCGAGTTCGCCGCCAGGCTCGGGCTCGAGGGCATTCCCGATGCAGCGGAAGCCGTGATGCTGGAGCGCGACATGCGCCTCGTCGCGCTGACCGGCGGCCGCTATCACGCAGCCTCGCTGAGCTGCATCGCCTCGCTGGAGATTCTGAAGCGGGCGCGCGACACGGGCCTTGCCGTCAGCGCCTCGGTCTCGATCAACCACGTCACGCTGAACGAGAACGACATCGGCCCCTACCGGACCTTCCTGAAACTGTCGCCGCCGCTGCGCACCGAGAGCGACCGCAAGGCGCTGGTCGCGGCGCTCGCTTCCGGGCTGATCGACGTCATCATGTCCGACCACAATCCGCAGGACGTCGAGGTGAAGCGGCTGCCGTTCGCCGAGGCGGTCGCCGGCGCGATCGGCCTGCAAACCATGCTGCCGGCGGCGCTGCGCCTGATCCATAATGGCGAGATGGACTGGAAGACGCTGATCCGCGCGATGTCGACGCGTCCGGCCGAGCTGATGGGGCTGCCGGGCGGCTCGCTTCGCCCCGGTGCGCCGGCCGACCTCATCGTGATCGATGCCGATACGCCCTGGGTGCTCGATCCCGCCGACCTGAAGTCGCTGTGCAAGAACACGCCGTTCGACGAGGCCCGCTTTTCCGGCCGCGTGGTTCGCACTATCGTCGGCGGACGCACGGTCTTCGAGCACGTCTAGAGTCGTTGAGGGGAGGATCCGCCGATGGCACCCGAGGCTTTAACTGAGGCTCTCCTGCCCGTGGCGTTCCTGATCGGCTATCTCTGCGGCTCGATCCCGTTCGGGCTGGTGCTGACGCGGCTGGCCGGAACGGCCGATCTGCGCGCGATCGGGTCCGGCAATATCGGCGCCACCAATGTGCTGCGTACCGGGCACAAGGGGCTTGCCGCCGCGACGCTGCTGCTGGACATGCTGAAGGGCACAGCCGCGGTCGTCATTTCGGGCCACCTGGACGGCCCGAGTGCGGCCATGCTGGCCGCCCTCGGCGCCTTTCTCGGCCATCTGTTTCCGGTCTGGCTGAAGTTCCACGGCGGCAAGGGCGTCGCGGTCTACATCGGGGTGCTGCTCGGTCTGTTCTGGCCGGCGGCGCTGGCGTTTTGCGCGATCTGGCTGCTGACCGCGTTTGCCTCGCGCTACTCCTCACTGTCGGCGCTGCTGGCGAGCCTGGTCACGCCGCCGCTGTTATGGTGGCTCGGCCATGCCGCGCTCGCCGCGCTGTTCGCGCTGCTGACATTGTTGTTGTTCATCATGCATCGCGAGAACATCAGGCGGCTCGTCGCGGGCACTGAGGGCCGTATCGGGCAGAAGGCCTGACCCGCCAGGTTCTTTGCCGCTGTTCCGCTTCACCCACGCCTCGCGGCGACAAGGTCGCGGCAGCGGCGCGCAAAAAAGTACCCATTGCCAACATACCATGTTCGCAATCCTCGCAGACTCTAGCGAATCAACCGAGTGCCTGACATGGTCGCGTGGGGTAGTTGAGGAATCGGATTGTGTGAGCTGAGCGGGTCTGGCCCGCAGCTTGCGCATGATGACAGGAAATAGGAAGTGCTCCCGTGCAGCAACCGGCCGCTCCGGTCCGAACCGGAGCCACTGCATTATTAGCCGCTACCGCGATCTGGTCGACGGACGACAGCGCGCCGAACAGCACGTCCGCGGTCATCACTACAGCCGCCAACGCCGCGACCGCGCGGGTGCCGGCGCTGCCGCCGTCAGCCGTCGCGGCCCCGACGGCGCCGCCACCATCC
>NZ_JBAURI010001167.1:0-5864 GCF_049581145.1 Bradyrhizobium sp. | reverse complement strand
CCGTGCGCTCGCTTGCGATGGTGGCGGAGGTGGTTCACGGCACCCCCTGCCGTTTCCAGGATCCGGCGCGGTTCTCGCTGGCGCATGGCGGCAAGGACCGCCATCCGTTCCCGGTTCCCATCAAGGTCTATGACGAGACCATTCGGGTTCTGAAGTCCGCGGTGCACAACGCAAAGCTCGGACGCGAGGAGGAAATGCAGGCGTTGAAGCGCCTCGACGACCAGGCGCGCCGGCTGGAGTGTCATGCGCGAGGCCCGTCGCTCGAGGCCTTCATCGCCGGCGAGCGGGCAGCCTCGCCCGCGCTCGACGGGCGGTCCGTGTTCGGCTGGGAGCAGGACGTCGCGCCGCGCGACAGACCACGACGTCTTGGGTCGTAACCATGCCTTCGCGAAGTGCCGGCATTCTCGCGTTTCGCCTGCCGCATCGCCGGCTCGAGGTGTTGCTGGTGCATCCGGGCGGACCGTACTGGCGCAACAAGGATCTCGGGGCGTGGTCGATTCCGAAGGGCGAATACGGCTCGGACGAATCTCCGGAGCAGGCGGCGCGACGAGAATTCGCGGAGGAGCTCGGAATCGAGCTCGCGGCGCCATTATTGTCGCTGGGCGAAATCCGGCAGCGCGGCGGCAAATTCGTCCTGGCTTTCGCCGCGGAATTCGACGTCGACGTTGCGGCCGTGCATAGTAACACGTTCGAAATGGAATGGCCGCCGCGCAGCGGCCAGCAACAGGCTTTTCCGGAGGTCGATCGCGCCGCGTGGTTCGATCTGACCATGGCACACAGCAAGATCAATGAGGGACAGCGGCCTCTGCTGGATCGTCTCGAGCGGCTTTGCAGGGAATCGACAACCTGAGTCTTGCGCCTGAATCTTGCGCCTCAGTCTTTGCGAAGGTGCCGCAGGTGCAGCGCTGGCGCCAAAAGAAAGAGCCGTCAGGTGACCGACGGCTCGAGTCTAGCCCGGAATTTTTCCTAGCCCGTGTGCCGCCGTTACCTTGTTTGCGGCCATACTTCGTAATCCTAGCGAACAAGCGTAAATTTTGTGCAACCTGACCGTGCCTATCCGGTGTTGCGCGGTGCCTTGAATTCAAGGCTTTGACGAGATTCCTGTTGCATCGCAAAGTACACGACCGACGCGATCTCGTTCGCGGCACTGCAGCACTACGGCTGATACCGCGCGAGAAACATCGCCACCGCAGCGTCGACATGCCCTGTGATTTCCTGCTCCGTCGGCGCGCTCCAGTTCGATTGAACCAGCGAGCGCACGTGATAGTGCGACGCAATGGCGCCCAGAAACAGTCTGGCTGCGCCCAACGGATGTTCGCAGCGGAGTTCGCCTCGTTTCGAGGCGAGCTCCAGATAGGAGGCGAGCCGCTCCGCCATCAGGCCGGGGCCGCGCTGGTAGAAGAGATCGCCGAGCTCCGGCGTGCGGACGGCTTCCGAGACAACCGTCCTGAACAGGCAGGAGGCCTGCCCGGACAGAATGGTGCGGACCAGGCCGAGACCCAATTCGGTCAGCACGACCTCCGGCTTGCCACCGCGCGCCAGCGCTGCGTCGGGACCGGAAATCTGCATGGCTTTGCGGCTGACGATTTCGGCGAACAGCAGTTCCTTGCTGGCGAAGTGGCGGTACAGCGTCTCCTTGGAAGCACCGGCGCGCTCGGCGATCATCCGCATGGTGGTGTCCGAAAAGCCACGCTCCAGGAATAACTGCTCGGCCACGTCGACGAGTTCCATGCGCCGCCGCTCGCCGCGTGGAACTTTTCGCGCTGCGGCGCTTGCTGTCATGTCACAGGGTCCTGCCATCTCGGTCGGCTCTTGTCTCTAAACGAACCATCGGGTACGGTTATAGCGTGCCGGATCGATGCCGCAAGGCTGGCGAATTATCGGTGATAACGAGAGTCTTGCTGGATGTCAGCTCAACAGATCGAAGAAAAGCCCCGCCCGCGAGAGGCGCGGAGCGAGCGGCCCGATGATGCCCACCCCGAGCCCCATTCGTTGCAGCCGGGCGAACCAGGCGAGGAGCAGGCCGCAGACGACGCGGTCAAGCAGGACGAAGAGGCCCGGACCAGGCGCCGGCCGGTGGTTTTCATCATCGGCGCCGTGGTCCTGATCCTGCTCGCGATCGGCGGCCTTTATTACTGGCTGTCGACGCGCAACATCGAAAGCACCGACGATGCCTATACCGACGGCCGCGCGATCACGATCGCGCCCCAGGTATCCGGCATCGTGGTGTCGCTCGACGTCACCGACAACCAGTTCGTCAAGCAGGGCCAGCCCCTGATCCACATCGACCCGCGCCAATATCAGATCGACCGCGAGCAGGCCGAGGGCGCGCTCGCCACGGCGCAGGCGCAATATCGCGGCCAGCAATTCGGCCTCGAAATCGCGCAAAAGAATTTTCCCGCCCAGCTCGAGCAGGCCAACGCCCAGCTCGAAAATGCCAAGGCCAATCGCGCCAAGACGCTGGCCGATTACGACCGGCAGAAAAGCCTGCCGAAGGCTGCGACATCGCAGCAGGATGTCGACGCCGCCGAAGCCGCCTTGAAGCAGGCCGACGCCCAGGTCGCGCTGGCGCAGGCGCAGATCACGCAGGCCTCGCCCGTTTCGCAGCGCATCAGTGAGACCGACGCCCAGGTCGGCCAGCTCAAGGGCCAGGTCGAACAGGCGCAGGCCAGGCTCGATCAGGCGAATTTGAACCTGTCATGGACCACGGTCACCGCCCCGCAGGATGGCTGGATCACCAAGCGCAATGTCGAAAAAGGCAACTATGTCACGCCTGGCCAGCAGATCTTCTCGATCGTCGCGCCCGACGTCTGGATCACCGCCAATTTCAAGGAGAGCCAGCTCGCCGACATGCGTCCTGGCCAGCACGTCAAGATCACGATCGACGCCTATCCCAGTCTCAATCTCGAAGGACATGTCGACAGCATCCAGCTCGGCTCCGGATCGAAATTCACGGCATTTCCGCCGGAGAATGCGACCGGCAATTTCGTCAAGATCGTGCAGCGCGTCCCGGTCAAGATCGTGATCGACAAGGGCCTCAATCCCAACATCCCGCTGCCGCTCGGGATTTCCGCGGAACCTTCGGTCACCGTTCGATGAGCGAGCCGTCGGATCATGCCGCCGAGCAATGGAAGCCGGCCTATAATCCGTGGCTGATCGCGGTCGTGGTGACGCTCGCCGCGTTCATGGAAATCCTCGACACCACGATCGTCAATGTCGCGCTGCCCCACATCGCGGGCAGCCTGTCGTCCTCGAGCGACGAAGCAACCTGGGCGCTGACATCCTACCTGGTCGCCAACGGCATCGTGTTGACCATCTCCGGATGGCTGAGCGACATTTTCGGCCGCAAGCGCTACTTCATCATCTGCATCATCATGTTCACGGTCTGCTCGTTGCTGTGCGGGCTCGCGCAGAGCCTGACCGAGCTCATCATCTTCCGCCTGATGCAGGGCTTTTTCGGTGGCGGGTTGCAACCGAATCAGCAATCCATCATCCTCGACACCTTCCCGCCGGCCAAGCGTGGCGCGGCCTTCGGCGTCGCCGCGATCGCGACCGTGGTGGCGCCGGTGCTCGGCCCGACGCTCGGCGGCTACATCACCGACCAGGTGTCGTGGCGCTGGATCTTCTTCCTCAACATTCCCGTCGGCGCGATTGCCGCCTTCTTCGTTTCGGTGCTGGTGGAAGATCCGCCGTGGGAAAAGAACCGCAGAAGCCGTGGCATCGACTATATCGGCCTCGCCTTGATCACGCTGGGGCTCGGCTGCCTGCAGATCATGATGGACCGTGGCGAGGACGAGGACTGGTTTCAGTCCAATTTCATCTGCGTCATGGCGCTGCTCGCCTTCTTAGGCATTCTCGGCGCCATCGGCTGGCTGCTGATCGCCAAAAAACCGATCGTCCATCTCGCGGTGTTCAAGGACAGAAACTTCGCTGGCGGCTGCATCATGATCGGCGCAATGGGAAGCATCCTGTACGCCAGCGCGGTCCTGATCCCGCAATTCGCCCAGAGCATCTTGATGTACACTGCGACCTGGGCCGGACTGATTCTGTCCCCGGGCGGCATCGCAGTGATCATCCTGATACCCATCGTCGGCCGGCTGATGACCAAGATCCAGACCCGCTACATCATCGCGGCCGGCTTCACCATCATGGGCTGCGCGCTGGTCTATTCGAGCACACTGGTGCCTGACCTCAATTTCAAGACGCTGGTCTACATGCGGACCTTCCAGACCGCGGGACTGGCCTTCCTGTTCGTGCCGATCTCGACGGTCGCCTACCTGACATTGCCGCGCGAGCTCAATGGGGACGGCGCCGCGCTGTTCGCCATGTTCCGAAACGTGTTCGGCTCGATCGGCATTTCGCTATCGACAGCCCAGGTCACGCAGCGCTCGCAAGTGCACCAGAGCTATCTGTCGCAATGGGCCAGCCCGTTCAACCAGCCCTTCCAGGCGCTGGTCGCACAATATGAACAGGCGCTGCGGGCGATGGGGCGCGCCGGAGCCGCGGTGCACGATGCGGCCGTCGGCCGCGTGTATCAGGTCTTCAGGATGCAGGCAGCCGTGCTCGGCTATTCCGACGTGTTCTTCTATTGCGCGATGATATCGTTTATCGTCGTGCCGTTCTGCTTCCTGCTGTCGCCGAAGAGGGGCAGCATGCAAGCTGGGGGTGGGCATTGAGTTCAGGATGTTTTCGCAAGCGCCGGACCGCGTTCGCGGCCGCCGCCCTGGTGCTGTCTGGTTGCACGCTGGGCCCCAATTTCGAGGAGCCCAATCCGCACCTGCCTGACAGCAAGACCTTCAACGGACAAACGATCTCCGACGCCCACCTGCCGGCGCCGACCGATCCGAACTGGTGGAAGGTGTTCGCCGATCCCGTGCTCACCAACCTGGAAAGCCGCGTCGCCGACGCCAATCTCGACGTCCGCACCGCCGCCGTCCGGATCGCGGAAAGCCGCTATCAGCGCGGCGTCACCGCGGCGGCGGAGCTTCCCAGCATCAACGGCGACACCAAGTACCAGCGCGAGCTCTACAGCAAGAACGGCATCATCAGCCTGCTCACTCCCCTGCTCGGTTCGACCGGCTCGAGCGGGTTGAACATCCAGCCGATCAACGAATACACGGTCGGCCTCGACATGTCCTGGGAGCTCGATCTCTGGGGCCGGGTTCGCCGGCAGATCGAGGCGGCGGATGCGCAAGTCGATCAGGCCGAGGATCGCCGTCGCGACGCGCTGGTGTCGAGCCTTGCCGAGCTAGCGCGCGACTATATCCAGCTGCGCGGGACGCAGGAGCAGATCCGGATCGCGGAGAACAACCTGAAGGTCGATCGCGATATCCTGGAGCTCACGCAGCAGCAGCAGCAGAAGGGCGTACGATCAGGTCTCGATGCCGAGAACGCGGCCGCGCAGGTCGAGGGCATCCGGGCGCAGCTGCCGAGCCTGGAGCAGCAGCAGATTCAATACCTCAACGCGATCGCGCTGTTGCTCGATCTGCCGCCGACCGCGCTCAACGCCGAACTGTCTCCGCGGCACGCGATTCCAAGATCGCCGCCGCGGGTGCCCTTGGGGATTCCGTCGGAACTCGCCCGCCGCCGGCCCGACATCCGCGAGGCGGAAGATCAGCTGCATGCGGCCACCGCCAATATCGGCGTCGCCGTCGCCTCGTTCTATCCCAAATTCCAGCTCAACGGCACCGTCGAGCTGGACTCGCTGCAGTTCAGCAATCTGTTCAATTCGAACTCGCTGCAATACATGGCCGGCCCCACGGTGACGCTGCCGATCTTCCAGGGCGGCCAGCTGAAAAGCATGCTCAGACTGAACGAGGCGCAGCAGGTCGAGGCCGCGCTCGGCTACCACAAGACGGTGCTGC
>NZ_JBAURI010001166.1:0-7541 GCF_049581145.1 Bradyrhizobium sp. | reverse complement strand
GGTTAGAACTTCACCGTGATGCCGGTGTAGACCGTCGATTCCGTGCAGGAATTGTTGCTCACGCCCGGCGCGACGTTGCAGATCGCGCTGGTCGCGTGATCGATGCCGAACTTGTTCTGCCAGTAGCGATAGGCGACCCAGACGTCGACGAAGTGGCTGTACTTGTTGCCCCACAATGCCTTGCTGGCGTCCAGCGTCAGACGGATCGGCTCGGAGTTCAACTCGACCGCGGTCTGGGTGCCGGGCAGCGGATTGTTCTCATAGCCTTTGTTGCCATACCAGCCGGCGCGGCCGCTGATCGAGAAATACTGCATGTTCTCCGGCAGGAAGCCCAGATCCATGTAGTAATTGACCTCGACTGCCCAGGTCGGCTTGAAGCTCCGGTTGCCATCGATCAGGCAGGTGGCGCCTGCTGCGGGATAGGCAATGGTGCCGGCAAAGCCGGTGCCGCACTGGGTGAAGGTGTCCTGGTTGGAGAACTCCCAGTACATCAACGGCGCGACATCGATATAGCCCTTGTAGGGCAGATCGAAAGCGAACTGCAGACCGGCGACGACGTCGCGCTTGGCCGGCGAGAGGTAGTTGTTCTCGGTGCCGGCGTCCATGCCCGCTTCAAACGAGATGTTGTGCAGCGGCCCGTAGGTGAAGGCCTTGGTGCCGAACAGTTCGTTCCAGCCCAAGGTCGAGCGGAACAGGCCATAGAATTCGGTCGCGCCTGCGCAACTGGCCGGTATCGCGGCACTGGTGAAGCTGGTCTGGATCACACCGGCGTTCGTGCAGGGATTGGCGGGATCGTTATGATCCGACTTCAACATCGAGATGGTGAAGAAGTTGGTGCCCATGGCCCACACGTCGAAATGCGTGAACGAATAGACCTGCTTGGCGGTATCGGCGTTGTAGCCGCCGCCCGGCTTGGGGCTGAATACGCCGGGATCGGTACCATTGGGCATCCAGGAGAATGTGACGCGATCATCGATCACGAGAAAGAACGGAAGATCGGCGACGGCCTTCTTGGCCTTGACCGGCAAATCGGCGGCCTTGGCGAAGCTGGTCGAAGCAAGCGCAGCAAGTGAAAGCGCCGCGGCTGCGATTGCTTTGTGACGAAAAGACATCCTGTGTACCCCCAAGTTACGAGCGAAAGTTCTAGGTCGTTGAATGCGACACTTGCGCTGTTCCTTGGAGGTGAGAAGCCCGATCTTTGCCCACATGGTCGCCGCAATCTGCGCAAGGATGAGGCTTTGGATCAGCAGCTTAGCGGCGGAGGGATCATTTTCGCCGCCTTTGGACAACCTTGGCGAGAACTCACGACCTTGTGATAAGGCTTGATTTCATTGGGTTTTTGAACGATCACGCGGTGCCATCCAGGCTTGCGGCGGACGATATTCCGGCGCCGAGCAGGATCACGTTTTCTCTGCTCAGCATTTCAGCAGGCTTATACAAGCGGTCATGATTTGGTTAGAGTAGTTACATTTTTACAACAGATTTGGCCGGGTGCGTGGACAGCTTGATGGAGCCATCAAGCTTCCTGGGGGCACCACCCCGTCGAATCAGATGCCGTTCGCCGTTCCGCCTGCCGACGCGCTGGGCAACGCTGGCGCTTTTTCCCTACTTACGCCGCCCCTCAAACTGGCCCAGTATCGAGGCATCCCATGTCCTGACGATGTGACCCCGGATGCGCGAGCCGACGACCAGCAACCTGCCTGCCGGCAATACGCCGCTGCTGCAGACCATCGGATTGACCAAGCGCTACGGCAGCTTCCTCGCCAATGATGCGATCGACATCGAGATCCGGCCGCGGCAGATCCACGCTTTGCTCGGCGAGAACGGCGCCGGCAAATCGACGCTGGTCAAGATCATCTACGGGTTGATTCAGCCCAGCTCCGGCGAGATGCGGTGGGAAGGCGAGAAGATGGTGCTGTCGGGGCCCTCGGAGGCCCGCGCGCGCGGCATCGGCATGGTGTTCCAGCATTTCTCGCTGTTCGACAATCTCACCGTCGCCGAAAACGTGGCGCTCGGGCTCGACGGCAAGGAATCCTTCAAGGACATGTCCGCACGCCTTGAGCAGGTGTCCAGGGTCTACGGCCTGCCGCTCGATCCGAGGCGCGAGGTGTGGCAATTGTCGGTTGGCGAGCGTCAGCGCATCGAGATCGTCCGGGCGCTGATGCAAAATCCCAAATTCCTGATCCTCGATGAGCCGACCGCGGTCTTGACCCCGCAGGAAGCCGATCAGCTCTTCATCGTGCTGGAGCGGTTGAAGGCCGAAGGCCGCGCCATCCTGTACATCAGCCACAAGCTGGAAGAGGTCAAACGCCTCTGCGATACGGCCACGATCCTGCGCGGCGGCAGGAAGGTTGAGACCTGTAATCCCAAGGCGGAGACCGCGTCCTCGCTGGCCCGCATGATGGTCGGCGGCGAGATCAGGGAAGTCAAAGCCGCCGCGCGAAAAACCACCATCCCCCGCCTCGTCGTCAACGACCTCAGCATGGCGCCTGACGATCCCCATGGCGTGCGGCTGCAGAACATCTCGCTCGAACTGAAGGGCGGCGAGATCCTCGGCATCGCCGGCGTCGCCGGCAACGGACAGGACGAGTTGTTCTCGGCGCTGTCCGGCGAACGGCTTGCCGCAGATTCCGGCACCATCGTGATCGAAGGCATCGCGGCAGGCGAGCTCTCGATCACGCAGCGGCGCCAGCTCGGCGCGGCCTTCGTGCCGGAGGAGCGGCTCGGCCACGGCACAGCGCCGCGCATGAGGCTTTCGGAAAACGCGCTTTTGACCGGGCATGCCGCGAGCGGCATGGTCAAGCATGGTTTCGTCGACACCGCGGCCACGCTGAAGATGGTCGACCGCGCCACCGAGATCTTCGACGTGCGCAAGGCCAAGCGTGACCCGGAGGCGGCGAGCCTGTCGGGCGGCAATCTGCAGAAATTCATCGTCGGCCGCGAAATCCTGCGAAACCCTGCTGTGCTTGTTGTGAGCCAACCGACCTGGGGCGTCGACGCCGGCGCCGCCGCCGTGATCCGCCAGGCCCTGCTCGACCTCGCCACCAATGGCGCCGCGGTTCTCGTCACCAGCCAGGATCTCGACGAGCTCGCCGAAATCGCCGACCGCATCGCCGTGATGTTCCATGGCCGGCTGTCGGCGCCGCTCGCTGCGAGCGAAGCGACGCGCGAAAAGCTCGGCCTGCTGATGGGCGGAAGCCGCCTGGAGCAACACAAGGACACGGCGCATGCAGCTGGTGCTTGAGAAGCGCACCGAGCGATCCAACACGATCGCGCTGGTGTCGCCGCTGATCGCGATCGGCATGACGATCGCGACCATGAGCATCCTGTTTGCCATCCTCGGCAAGAATCCGATCGCAGCCCTCGGCGTCTATTTCATCGATCCCCTGACCGACGGCTATTCGCTGCAGGAGATCGCGGTGAAGGCGACGCCACTGGTCATGATCGCGGTCGGGCTGTCGCTCTGCTATCTCGCCAATGCCTGGAACATCGGCGCCGAGGGACAATTCCTGATCGGCGCGGTGGCCGGGAGCTGGATCGCGGTGAAGACGCAGGGCACCGGTGCCGGGCACTGGGTGTTGCCGGCGATGCTGCTCCTGGGAGCTGCGGCCGGCGCGCTCTATGCGCTGATCCCGGCGATCTGCAAGGTCAAGTTCGGCGCCAGCGAAATCCTCACCAGCCTGATGCTGGTCTATGTCGCCGATCTCTTCCTCGATTATCTCGTGCGCGGTCCGTGGCGCGATCCCGCCGGCTTCAACTTCCCGACCACGGCGGATTTCGATCCGGTCGCGACCGTGCCGCTTCTGATCGAGGGCGGCCGTCTGCATCTCGGCGCGATCATCGCGCTCCTGGTCGTTGCCGCGGCGACCGTCCTGCTCGGCCGCACCATCATGGGTTTTGAAATCCGCGTGGTTGGCGCCGCGCCGCGCGCCGCCCGGTTCGGCGGTTTCAATGCCGACCACTTGATCCTTCTGACCTTCGCAATCTCGGGAGCGCTCGCAGGCCTTGCCGGGATCATCGAGGTCGCCGGTCCCGTCGGCCATCTGCAGCCCGGCATCTCGCCGGGCTATGGCTTCACCGCGATCATCGTGGCATTCCTCGGCCGACTCAACCCGATTGGAATATTAATTGCAGGGCTTTTCCTCGCATTGACTTTCATCGGCGGGGAACAGGCCCAGATCGCAATGAAAATCCCGTTGGACGTCACCAAGGTTTTCCAGGGCATTCTGCTGTTCTACGTGCTGGCCTGCGACTCGCTCATTCTCTACCGCTTTCGGTTCGTCTCCGCATCACGACGGGTGGCAAGTGGAACTGGCTGAGGCGATCATCCTGTCGGTGCTGGCGGCATCGACACCGCTTCTGATCGCGGCCACCGGCGAACTGGTGACCGAACGTTCCGGTGTCCTCAATCTCGGCGTCGAGGGCATGATGATCGTCGGCGCCGCCTGCGGCTTTGGGGGCGCCTTCCTGTCGGGTTCGATCATCCTCGGCTCGCTCTGCGGCGTCGCCGCCGGCATCCTGATGTCCCTGATCTTTGCCGCGATGACGCTGGGGCTGGCGGTCAATCAGGTGGCGACCGGGCTGGCGCTGACCATCCTCGGCATCGGACTGTCCGGCCTGATCGGCGCCGGCTTCGTCGGCGACCGGATCGCGCCGGCGCCGCATCTGTATATCCCCGGCCTCACCGATTTCCCGCCGGCGGGACGCATCCTGTTCGGCGAGGATGCATTCGTGTACCTGTCGCTGGCGCTGGTGATCGCGGTGTGGTGGTTCCTGTACCGGACGCGCGCCGGCCTGATCCTGCGCGCCTGCGGCGACAACCACATCTCGGCGCACGCGCTCGGCTATCCCGTGCTGCGCATCCGCATGTTCGCGGTGATGTTCGGCGGCGGCTGCGCCGGCCTTGCTGGCGCCTATCTGCCGCTCGCCTATACTCCGTTCTTCATCCCCGGCATGACGGCCGGCCGCGGCTGGATCGCGCTGGCGCTGACCGTGTTCGCATCCTGGCGGCCGGGTCGGCTCGTGATCGGCGCCTATCTGTTCGGCGCGGTGTCGATCCTGCAATTGCACGCGCAGGCCTTGGGCATCGGCATCCCCTCGCAATTCATGTCGGCGCTGCCCTATCTCGCGACCGTCATCGTGCTGGTGTTGTTGTCGCGGGCGCGGTCTGGCGGCTCGACCGCTCCCGCCGCGCTCGGCACGGTGTTCGTCCCCGACCGCTGATTTTCCGATACCGGGCGTGCGCGATGGGGCGCCGCGCTCCGGGCTTTCAGGCTTCGCCCCCACTGTTTGGAGATCGACAATGAGAAGGACATTCTTTGCGGCTGCCGCCGCACTGATGCTTGCGGCAGGTCTTGGCGGCAGCGCGTCGGCCGCCGATAAATTGAAGGTGGGGTTCATCTATCTTGGTCCGGTCGGCGACCTCGGCTGGACCTATCAGCATGAACTGGCCCGCCAGGCCCTGGTGAAGGAATTCGGCGACAAGATCGAGACCACCTACCTGGAAAACGTGCCCGAGGGGCCGGATGCCGAGCGTGCGATCGAGCAGCTGGTGCGCGCCGGCAACAAGCTGATCTTCACCACCTCGTTCGGCTACATGGACCCGACCTTGAAGGTCGCCAAGAAATATCCCAACGTGCATTTCGAGCATTGCTCGGGCTACAAGCGCGAGAAGAACATGTCGACCTATTCGGCGCGCTGGTATCAGGGCCGCTATATCCAGGGCGAGATCGCGGCGAAGATGTCGAAGGCGGGCGTGCTCGGCTATATCGGCTCGTTCCCGATTCCGGAGGTGATCTCGGGCATCAACTCCACCATGATCGGCGCGCAGACCGTCAACCCGAACATCAAGGTCAAGATCATCTGGGTGAACTCGTGGTTCGACCCGGGCAAGGAAGCCGACGCCGCCAAGGCGCTGCTCGACCAGGGCGCCGACGTGATCATGCAGCACACGGATTCACCAGCGCCGATGCAGGTCGCCAACGAGCGCGGCAAATTCGCCTTCGGCCAGGATTCCGAGATGATCAAGTTCGGTCCGAAAGCGCAGCTCACCTCGATCCTCGACACCTGGGCACCCTATTACATCGCGCGGGTCAAGGCTGAGCTCGACGGCACCTGGAAGGAGCAGGATACCTGGGGCGGCCTCGACACCAAGATGTTCCAGATGGCGCCCTACACCAACATGCCTGACGACGTGAAGAAGCTGGCCGAGGACACCCAGGCCGCCCTCACCACCGGCAAGCTGCATCCGTTCAAATGCCCAGTGGTGGCGCAGGACGGCACCACCGTCGAATGCAAGGGCGGCGATCATCTCGACGACGGCCAGATCCTCGGCATGAATTTCTACGTCAAGGGCGTCGACGACAAGATGCCGGGCAAATAGGGCCGGCGCATCCGCAACGCACAACACCGTCATGGCCGGGCTTCGTCCCGGCCATCCACGTTCTTGGCGGCTAAAAAATCAAGTCGTTCATAGGGTGCGTTAGTTAGCGATCGCCTTTTCGCGAAGAGCAAAGGCGGTCGCGTAACCGACCGTTGCCGCCAGGACATCGATACCGAGCATCGTGATGGAAGCGGTTGGTTACGCTTCAGCCGGCATTCTGACGGCTCAAGCTCACCCACTCTACGAGCTACGAGCTGATATCCACTACGAACTCTACCTCGCACACTTGCAAGCCCTGGCCGCGGAGTTCGACCTGGTGTCTCATGGCCAATCACGGCCACCTTCTGCCGACACTGCAACACGCCAACGGCTGCGCGCTATTGATCGTTCGCACCCGGCACACAGGGCGAACAGTTGCGAAATCGTGGGTGTCCGCTATTTCTGACGCTTCATCCCGCCTTGTCGCTGAATGCGGCGGGAAGCGTGGTGAGGAACGACATGACGCGCTGCGTGCGCAAGGGCGGGCGACGGTTGGAGGTGCGCAGCATCCATAGCGGCTCCGCCGGCGCGCGCCAGGGTGCAAGCACTTCGACGAGCCGGCCGGCGCGCAGATCGTCATGGACGAGCCACGCCGGTCCCCAGCCGACGCCGACCCCATTCGCCATCAAAGCGAGCGAAGCGTGCGCGTCGTCGCAAATGTGCTTGGGCTTCGGCGCGACGCGAACGGGTCCTTTGCCGCGCGGGTCGGCGAAGCGCCAGGTCAGGATCTGGCCGCTCGCGGGATTGCGGAAGCCGACATGGTCATGCGCGGAAAGCTCGGATGGAGTCGCCGGCGCGCCGCGCGCGTTCAGATAGGCGGGCGAGGCGCAAGCGATCCAGGAGAACGTGCAAAGCCGCCGCGCCTGATGGCCGGGCACGCGGTCGAGGGGTCCTGAGCGAATCGCGACGTCGACGCCTTCCGCCGCGAGATCCAGAATCTCGTTGCGGAATTTGACCTCGATCTCGATTTCCGGCCGCTCCCGCAGGAACGCGGTAAGCGTCCAGCCAACCGCGCCTACCACGACGTTCGTGAGAAGGTTGCTCATTGATTGGCAATTAAGGGGCGGCTGTGGTGGTGACGACAGTGCCAACGGGGCGGGTATCGTCAGCCGGCCGGCTT
>NZ_JBAURI010001165.1:0-5226 GCF_049581145.1 Bradyrhizobium sp. | reverse complement strand
GTCGAGGTCGCGATCACGCCGACCTATTCAGGCTGTCCCGCGATGAACATGATCGCGCTGGAGATCGAGCTGGCGCTGGCGCGCGCCGGTTTTGACCGTTGCAAGGTGCGCATCGTGCTGTCGCCGGCCTGGACCACCGACTGGATGAGCGAGGACGGCCGCCGCAAGCTCAGGGACTACGGCATTGCGCCTCCGTTGCCCGCAAGCTCGCGCCGCGCGCTGTTTGGCGTGCAGCAGGTGGCGTGCCCGCAATGCGGCTCGGAGAATACCGAATTGCTCTCGGAGTTCGGGTCCACTTCCTGCAAGGCGCTGTGGCGCTGCAAGGATTGCCGCGAGCCGTTCGACTATTTCAAATGTCATTGAAGCCGCCGTCATTGCGAGCGAAGCGAAGCAATCCAGTGTCGGGGACAGACCGAATGGATTGCTTCGTCGCGGAGCGTGTCATCGGGCGGCGCTTTGCGCCGACCCGTTGGCTCCTCGCAATGACGGTAGAGGATTGAGAATGTCCGCACCCATCCCGCGTTTTCATCGCCTCAGCATCAGCGACCTGCGCCGTGAAACCGCAGACGCGGTCTCATTGTCCTTTGACATCCCCAAAGCGCTCGCCGACGATTACCGCTTCGCGCCCGGGCAATATCTCACCTTGCGCACGATGATGGACGGCGAGGAGTTGCGCCGCTCCTATTCGATCTGTTCCGGTCCCGACGACGGCGAGCTGCGGATCGCGGTAAAGCGGGTCGACGGCGGGGCGTTCTCGAGCTGGGCGACCGACGAGCTCAAGGCCGGCGACGAAATCGAGGTAATGACGCCGACCGGCCGCTTCGGCGTGGCGTCGCAGCCTGGCGAAGCGCGCACCCATGTCGGCTTCGCCGCCGGCTCTGGCATCACCCCAATCCTGTCGATCGTGAAGGGCATCCTGGCGCGCGAGCCGAACAGCAAGTTCTTCCTGTTTTATGGCAACCGCTCGACAGCGGGCATGCTGTTCCGCGAAGCGCTGGAAGACCTCAAGGACCGCTTCATCGATCGCTTTTCGGTGTTTCACGTCATATCGGGCGAGGAGCAGGACATTCCGATCCTGCACGGGCGGCTCGACGACGCGAAGGTGAGGGTGCTGCTGCGCTCGCTGGTGCCGGCGTCAAGCGTCGACCACGTCTTCATCTGCGGCCCGACCGGCATGAGCGAGGAGGTCGAGGCGACCTGCCGCGATCTGGGCATCGCGCCGGACCACATCCATGTCGAGCGCTTCGTGTCCGGGCTCGGCGGCAAGCCGCGCCCGAAGCTCGCGATCGCGCCGACCGCGCCGCCAAAGGCGTTTGCCGCGCTGATCATCGACGGCAAGCGGCGCGAGGTTCCGGTCGCGGAGGGCGAAGCCATTCTCGATGCAGCGCTGCGCGGCGGTGTCGACCTGCCGTTCGCCTGCAAGGGCGGCATGTGCTCGACCTGCCGCGCCAAGCTGGTCGAAGGCAAGGCCGAGATGGATATCAACTATTCGCTCGAGCCCTGGGAGCTCAAGGCGGGATTCATCCTGACCTGCCAGGCCAAGCCTGTCACCGACAAGGTCGTGGTGGATTACGACCACGTGTGAAAGGTTTGAGAAGGGGCTTGGGGGGTCGTTGACACCCCGGTGGCTTGGCCTCAAGACTAAGGCATATCTAACGTAGGCATCCTAAAGAGGCTTGTTCAACAGGCCCGATCCGGGGAGACCGCTGTGAACGTCAAGGCCGAACTTTCGCCTGAGGATTTCGCGCGGGCCTGCGCGGATGCGATGTGGAAGGAGGATGACGCCAGCCAGGGGCTCGGCATGGAGATCGTCGAGATCGGGCCGGGCCGGGCGACGCTTGCGATGACGGTCAGGCCGGACATGGTCAACGGCCAGCGCATCGCCCATGGCGGCTTCATCTTCACGCTCGCCGATTCCGCCTTTGCCTTCGCCTGCAACAGCCACAACGAGCGCGTGGTGGCGGCGCAGGGCAACATCACCTTCATCCGTCCGGGTAAGCTCGGCGACAGATTGATCGCCACAGCGCGCGAGATTTCGCGCAGCGGGCGTTCCGGAATCTATGACGTGCGTGTTGTGGCCGGCGATACCGTGCTCGCCGAATTTCGCGGCCACTCCCGCACCGTTGGCGGCGCCTGGCTGCCACAGCCGGACGCGGACGCCAAGCCGGAATAGATTTGAGGAAACGCCAGATGGCTTCGACCAAGCTTCGATCGACGGCCGGCGGCTACAGCCCCGAAATGGATGACGCCGAGCGCGCCTCGCGCGACGAGATCGTGGCGTTGCAGGCCGGCCGGCTCGCGTGGTCGCTGCGACACGCCTACGACAACGTTGCGCATTACAAAAAGGCCTTCGCCGAGGCCGGGGTGCATCCCTCGGATTTCAGCGAGCTGTCCGATCTCGCGAAATTTCCATTCACGGTGAAGACCGATCTGCGCGACAACTACCCCTTCAACATGTTCGCGGTGCCGCGCGAGCAACTGGTTCGCGTCCACGCCTCCTCGGGCACCACCGGCAAGCCGATCGTGGTCGGCTACACCCAGGCCGATATCGACACCTGGTCGGCGGTGATGGCGCGCTCGATCCGCGCCGCCGGAGGACGGCGCGGCATGATCATCCACAACGCCTATGGCTACGGCCTGTTCACCGGCGGCCTCGGCGTGCACTACGGCGCCGAGAAGCTCGGCTGCACCGTCGTGCCCATCTCAGGCGGCATGACCGAGCGGCAGGTGCAGCTCATCGACGATTTCCGGCCTGACATCATCACGGTGACGCCGAGCTACATGCTGGCGATCCTCGACGAGTTCAAACGGCAAGGGCTCGACTCGCGAAAGTCGTCGCTGAAATTCGGGATCTTCGGCGCCGAACCCTGGACCAACGCGATGCGCGCCGAGATCGAGGCTGCCTTCGACATGGACGCCACCGACATCTACGGCCTGTCGGAGGTGATCGGCCCCGGCGTCGCCCAGGAATGCCTGGAGACCAAGGACGGCCTGCACATCTGGGAGGATCATTTCTATCCCGAGATCATCGATCCCGACACCGGCCAGGTTCTGCCGGACGGCGAGAAGGGCGAACTCGTTTTCACCTCGCTGACCAAGCAGGCCTTCCCGGTGATCCGCTATCGCACCCGGGACCTGACGCGGCTGCTGCCGGGCACGGCGCGGCCCGGCATGCGGCGGATGGAGAAGGTCACCGGCCGCTCCGATGACATGATCATCCTGCGTGGCGTCAACCTGTTCCCGACCCAGATCGAGGAGCTGCTGCTGGCGACCGACTGGTGCGGCGGCCATTTCATCCTCGAACTCACGCGTGATGGCCGCATGGACGAGCTGACCATCTCGGCCGAAGCGCGGCCCGAAAGCTGGGACGGCAACGGCCTGACCGATCATGCCGAGCGGATCAGCACCCACATCAAGAACACCATCGGCATCACCGCGCGGGTCAGGGTGGTGGCACCCGATACCCTGGAACGCTCGCTCGGCAAGGCCAAGCGTGTTTACGACAAGCGGCCGAAGGGGTAACTGCTGTTTCCTGAGGTTTCCAGAACAGCGAGATCATTCGGCATGCCGACTGCCCAGGACAATGACCGGCCCATCGCGGTCGAAGCCCGCTGCGTGCGGTTGAATGCGAAGGCGGCCGATGTGGCCTCGCTCGCGCCGATGGTCGAGCGGCGCAGCCTGTCGCGCGCCGCCAACGAACTGCTGATCGAGGTCAAGGCCGCGGCGGTCAATCCGTCCGACGTCAAGGCGGCGACCGGGCTGATGCCCTATGCGGTGTTTCCGCGCACGCCGGGCCGCGACTATGCCGGCGTGGTGATCGACGGCCCGCCGGACTGGATCGGCCGCGGGGTATTCGGCTCGTCCGGCGATCTCGGCATCCGCCGCGACGGCACCCATGCGACGCATCTCGCGGTCGAGACCGACGCAGTCGTCGACAAGCCGAGCAGCATCTCCTGGGAGGAGGCCGCCGGCATCGGGGTTCCCTTCGTCACCGCGATGGAGGGTTTTCGTCGCGCCGGCGTCCCCAAGCCAGGCGAGACCGTGCTGGTGATGGGGGTCAACGGCAAGGTCGGACAGGCCGCGGTGCAGATCGCGACCTGGCATGGCGCGCGCGCGATCGGCGTGGTGCGCAAGGCCGAGCCCTATGACGGGCACGCCAATGCCAGGGTCGAGGTGATCGACGCATCCTCGACCGATGTCGCCGCGCGCGTCCGCGAGCTGACCGGCGGCCACGGCGCCGACATCGTCTTCAACACCGTCGGCGATCCCTATTTTGAGGCCGCACACAAATCGCTCGCCTTGCGCGGACACCAGATCCTGATCGCCGCGGTCGATCGCATCGTCCAGTTCAACATTCTGGAGTTCTATCGCGGCCAGCACACCTATGTCGGCATCGACACGCTCGGGTTGTCGTCGATCGCGACCGGAGGGGTGCTGCGCGAGCTCGGCCCCGGCTTTGCGAGCGGGCATTTAAAGCCGTTTCCGATCAGTCAGTCGGCAATCTATCCGCTGGAAGATGCAAGACAGGCCTTCATTGCGGTCGCCGGCTCCTCGCGCGATCGCGTCATCCTTCGGCCCGAGAAAAAGAGTTGAGCCGGCATTGCGAGGAACGTGAGCTCCGAAGCAATCAACTCTTTCTTCGGCGCGACGGATTTCTTCGCGGAGCCCGTCATCGTGCGCACATTCGCGCGACCCCGTGGCTCGCAATGACGGGCAACCTTCCTGAGAGGCCCCATGGAATCTAACAGTGTCGTCGTGCTCGGCGGCTTGGCCATTGGTCTCGTCTATGGCGCGATCGGGCTCCTCAGCGGCTTCTGCATGATGAGCAGCCTGCGCGGCTGGTGGGCGGAGGGCGACAGCCGGCTGGTCCGCAGCTATGCGCTGGCGATGGCCACAGCGATCGCCGTCACGCAGATGCTGGCGGCCTATGGCCTGGTCGATCTCGGCAAGTCGATCTATCTGCAGCCGACCTTCTCGGCGCCGCTGATGTTCTTCGGCGGGCTGTTGTTCGGCTACGGCATGGTGATGTCGAATGGCTGCGGCTCGCGTGCGCTGGTGCTGCTCGGCCGCGGCAATCTGCGCTCCTTCGTGGTGGTGATCGTGATCGGCATGGTCGCGGAGATGACCCTGAAGGGGCTGATCGCGCCGGCGCGGATCGCGCTGCTGCAGGCGTCGCAGGCAACGGCGACGGTGACCTCGCTGCCGGCGCTCGCGACCGGCTTGGGG
>NZ_JBAURI010001164.1:0-5256 GCF_049581145.1 Bradyrhizobium sp. | reverse complement strand
GCGCCGGCATCGGCGAGGCCGTTGCCACCGCCTCGCGCCCCCGCCACCATGGCGCCGGCACCGAGCAGCATGGCGATGATCGATTGGGTCTGCGCGCGCGCCAGTTGCTCACGCAGCTTGGCGAGATGGCCGCCGGCCAGGTGGCCGGTTTCGTGCGCCAGCACGCCAATCAGCTGATTGGGCGTCTCCGACTGCATGATCGCGCCGTAATTGACGAAGATCCGGTGCCCATCGGCGACGAATGCGTTGAACGAGGCGTCGTTGATGATGGTGACCTGGATGTTCTGCTTTTCCAGTCCGGCAACGCGCAGGACCGGGCGGGTATAGTCGCGCAGCAGCTGCTCGGTCTCGGTGTCGCGCAGAATCGGCGGCCCCTTGTTCTGTTGCGCCATCGCTGGCGCGACCGGCGCCAGCGCGAGCGCTGCGGCGGCGGCCAAGGCGGTCAGGGCAGATGTTTTCTTGTGGAGCGTGGTGCGGAGCAACATGGGATGGTCTTTGGCGAATGGCCTCAAGCTGTGGTGTTTCCCGATTGGCGGCGGACCGGATACGGGCTATGCCCTCAGAAACCTGGAATGCGGCCGGTCTGGGGCATTCCAGGGGCCTCATCCGACCATTGGTGGATAGCAGATATCGATGCTCGACGCGACAGTTGGACACCGTGCCGGAAACCTGCTTGCGGCATCCGGCCGCAGCGATGTGCCGCCATTCATGGTGATGGACGTGATGGCGGCCGCCGAGCGCATCGAAGCGGCCGGCGGCCATGTCATTCACATGGAAGTCGGCCAGCCGGCAGCTGCCGCGCCGAAAGCGGCGATCGCAGCCGCCCGAGCGGCGCTCGAGGGCGGCCGGATCGACTACACGTCTGCGCTCGGCATTCCCTCGTTGCGCGCCCGCATCGCCCGCCACTACCGCGATGCCTACGGCTTTACCCTCGACGCCGGACGAATCATGGTGACCACGGGGTCTTCGGGCGCTTTTATCCTGGCGTTTCTGGCGATGTTCGAGCCGGGCGATCGCGTCGCGGTCACCGTGCCCGGCTATCCACCCTATCGTCACATCCTGACGGCACTGGGCTGCGAGCCGGTCCTGATCGAGACATCGAGCGAAAACCGCCACGCGCTGACCGGCGAAGCCCTGCTTGCCGCGCACCGGCGGGCCCCCTTGAGGGGAGTGCTGGTCGGCAGTCCGGCCAATCCCACGGGAACCATGATGTCCAGGCAGGCGCTGAGCGACCTGATGACGGCCGCGCAGGACGCCGGCATCCGCTTCATTTCCGACGAGATCTACCATGGTCTGGACTACGCCTTTCCGGCGGCGACGGCGGCGGAGCTTTCGCCACACGCACTCGTGATCAACTCGTTCTCGAAGTATTTCTGCATGACCGGCTGGCGCGTCGGCTGGATGGTGGTGCCGGAGCCCCTGGTTCGGCCGATCGAACGGCTGCAGCAGAACCTCGCCATTTCGGTACCGACCCTGTCGCAGATCGCCGCCGAAGCCGCCTTCGCCGGCGCGGCCGAGATGGAGGCGATCAAGGCCGGTTATCTGGAGAATCGCCGCATCCTGATCGAAGGCCTGCCGCGGGCCGGGCTCGCCAGGTTCCTGCCCGCCGACGGCGCGTTCTATCTCTATGCCGATGTGTCCGATTTCACGTCCGACAGTTTCGAATTCGCCAAGACGATGCTGGAGCAGGCGCATGTCGCCGCCACCCCGGGCGTCGACTTCGATCCCATTCACGGCCGTGATTTCATCCGCTTCTGCTACGCGCGGTCGGCCGAGGATATGCGCGAGGCGGTAGCGCGGATTGCGCGCTGGCTGGGCTAGCGACGCCGCCCCGATTGATCTGAGCCAGGTCTGCGGTGCGCAGGCACGACGATGTGTGGAGAGTTAAAGTCCTGTGGAGAATAAAGTGACGACAGACGTGATGGGAGTTGGAATTCCTGCGGCGGCAAAGCCCTGGTACAAGATCCTCTATCTTCAGGTGCTGATCGCGATCCTGCTCGGCGTGGTGGTCGGATGGCTGTCGCCCACGATCGCCACCAACGACTGGATCAAGGCGCTCGGCGACGGCTTCATCAAGCTGATCCGGATGGTGATCGCTCCGATCATCTTCTGCACGGTCGTCTCGGGCATCGCCCACATCGAGAATGCGAAGAAGGTCGGCCGGGTCGGCATCAAGGCGCTGGTCTATTTCGAGATCGTTTCGACCTTTGCGCTCGTCATCGGCCTCATCATGGCCAATCTGGTCCAGGTCGGCCATGGCCTCGCGGCCAAGCCCGATGCCGGGGCGGTTGCCAGCTACGTGAAGCAGGCGCAGGCCGAGAGATCGGTCGACTTCGTGCTCAACATCATCCCCGACAGCGTGGTCGGTGCGCTGGCGCGCGGCGACATCCTGCAGGTTCTGTTGTTCGCCGTGCTGTTCGGCTTCGCGCTGATGGCGATGGGCGAGCGCGCCAGCCGGCTGCGCGGCATCATCGACGACACCGCGCAGGCGGTGTTCGGCGTGATCGGAATCGTCATGAAGGCCGCGCCACTCGGCGCGTTCGGCGCGATGGCCTACACCATCGGCAAATACGGGCCGGCAGCGCTCGGCAATCTCGTCGGATTGATCGCGCTGTTCTATGCGACCGCGGGGCTGTTCGTGGTCATCGTGCTCGGCCTGATCTCGCGGTTCGTCGGCTTCAGCATTTTCAAGTTCATTGCCTACATCAAGGACGAGGTGCTGGTGGTGCTCGGCACCAGTTCCTCGGAAAGCGCGCTGCCGCAACTGATGGAAAAGCTCGAACGACTGGGCTGCTCCAAGCCGGTGGTGGGACTCGTGGTGCCGACCGGCTACTCCTTCAATCTGGACGGCACCAATATCTACATGACCCTGGCCACGCTGTTCATCGCGCAGGCGCTCGGCGTCGATCTCAGCTTGCGACAGGAGTTGACCATCCTGGTCGTGGCGATGCTGACCTCGAAGGGCGCGAGCGGCGTGACGGGAGCGGGGTTCATCACGCTGGCCGCGACGCTCAGCGTGGTCGATCCGGCGCTGGTGCCGGGAATGGCGATCGTGTTTTCGATCGACAAGTTCATGAGCGAGGTGCGTGCGCTCACCAACATCATCGGCAACGGCGTAGCGACCGTGTTCGTGTCGTGGTGGGAGGGGGAACTCGACCACGGCAAACTGCATGCACGATTGAACCAGCAGATCGATCCGAGCGATGTCAAGACGGCGGTCACCACAGGGTAGCCGAGCATGATCCGGAGAGCCTGGCCCGCGCTTGGATTGCGGGATGCCGGGTTTTGCTCACAATGAACCCAAAGCGTTTGCGCGGAGATCATGTGCGATCGAGCGCGCAAACCTCCCTGATGCGCCGGCACGCGTTCCGATCAGCGTGGCTGGATGATGCGGAAGGCTTCATCGAGCAGATGCGGCGTGTGCTTTCCGGGCGAGAATCTGCATGCGCGATCGAAATAATCCTGCAGCGCGGGCCGGAACGAGGGGTGCGCGCAGTTGCCGATGATGACTCTCGCCCGTTGTTTCGGAGACAGGCCGCGCAGATCGGCAAGGCCGCATTCGGTGACCATGATCTGCACGTCGTGCTCGGTGTGATCGACATGGGTCACCATCGGAACGATGGCTGAGATCGTGCCGCCCTTCGCGGTCGCGGGCGTCATGAAGATCGAGAGATAGGCGTTGCGGGCGAAGTCGCCGGAGCCGCCGATCCCGTTCATGATGCTGGTGCCGCGGATGTGGGTCGAGTTCACGTTGCCGTAGATGTCGGCCTCGATCATCCCGTTCATGGCGATCACGCCGAGCCGCCTGATCACTTCCGGATGGTTGGAGATTTCCTGCGTGCGCAGCACGATGCGGTCCTTGAGCGTGGCGAGCTCGCGGCCGAACAGCTTGGCAGCCTCGGCACTGAGCGACAAGGCGGTGGCGGAAGCCAGCACCATGCGACCGGACCTGATCAGGTTCAACATGCCGTCCTGCAGCACTTCCGTATAGGCCGTGAGCCGGTTGAACGGACCCTCTTCAAGTCCCGCCATCACCGCATTGGCGACGTTGCCGACCCCGGACTGGATCGGCAGCAATTCTGGCGGCAGCCGGCCGCGCCGGACCTCGTGGCCGAGGAACTCCAGGATGTGCCCCGCGATCGCTTCGGAGGTGGCATCCGGCGGATTGAAAACCGTATCGCGGTCCGGCGCGTCGGTCTCGATGATCGCAACGACCTTGTTGGGATCGCAGTGAAATGTGGTCTCGCCGATCCGGTCTCCCGGTGCGAGAATCGGAACGGGCTTTCGGTGCGGCGGCAGGCGCGTGCCATAGTAGATGTCGTGCATGCCCTGCATCGCAGGGTCCATCCACGAGTTCACTTCGAGAATGATCCGGTCGGCCTGGTCGAGCCAGGTCTTGTTGTTGCCGATGGAGGTCGATGGCACCAGGCGACCGTCGGGCAGGATCGCGGCGACCTCGATCACGGCGACGTCGAGATGGCCGAGAAAGCCGAACCACGCGAACTGCGCGACATGGCTGAGATGGATATCGATATATTCCATCGTCCCTGCGTTGATGCGCTGACGCGTGATCGGGTCGGACTGGTAGGGCAGGCGCAATTCGATGCCGTTGACCTGGGCCAGTGCGCCATCGAGTTCCGGCGCGGTCGATGCCCCGGTCCAGACGCCGATTCGAAGCGGCTCCCCGCAGACATGCGCCTGCTCGATTCGGCGCGCCAAGGCCTGCGGAAGGGCTTTTGGATATCCGGATCCGGTAAACCCGCTCATGCCCACATTGGCGCCATGCGGGACGAGTGCGGCAGCCTCCTCCGCCGACATGATCCTGGAGCGAAGCGTGGATGACATCACCCGCGAATGGTCAATCGTCATGAATTACTCTGCAAATCTATGTTCATTTCTTCGGCGTTTAAGGCCGGAGATGACGATGGCATTTGACCGATATCAAAGTCAGTCGCCGGCGGGCGATGCGATGCAAGTCGGAGCCAGGCTGCTGGCGTCGAGAAGCCCGGCGATGCGGCCACCGTCGCCGTCGATGTTTTATTCCGGCGCCCGGATAGACGAGGCCCGGTCGCCGTTTATGGCGACTTCGCACGACTGCTGGATCGGTTGGCATTCCGCATCTGCGCACGCGACGTCGGCAAATGCCGGGCGGCGGACGGGCTTGCCGGCGGGCGCCTGCCGCCCGGGTCTACCAGGGGTTTACCGGGCGGTCCTCGTTGTCAGCGGCAGGACCTCATTCGCCGCCACCACCGAAGC
>NZ_JBAURI010001163.1:0-4304 GCF_049581145.1 Bradyrhizobium sp. | reverse complement strand
GTCCCCGATTGAGCGGCGCGGCCGCGCCGTTACTCTGCTTCCCCCGCCCGGTTCCTGCGATATCGGAATCACAACGCGGGAATGAGGTATGAGTGTGGTATCTCTGGTGCGGTGCCTGCCCTCAATTTGGCGTGATGAGGGCATCTGCCTTCTTCAAGATGCGAGGATTTGATGAAGCCGAGAGTGGTGTTTGTTGCCCTGATGATCGCTGTGGTCGTGACGACGATATCGACGCGGCTTCGCGCACAGGATATTCCCGGCATCGAAATCTGCACGGTCGAAAAGACCATGGAGCGGCGCACCAGCTGCCTGCAGAGCAATGTCGACTTCCTGCAGAAGACGATCACGAAATCGTCTGGTGACCATCAGCAGAAGCTCGATGCCGCCAATCGGCAGATCGAGGGATTGCGGACGGCCGTGATCGCGCTGCAGAAGACCGTCGAGGATTTGCAGGCCACGCAAAGAAAGCTGGCCGAGGATTTGAGGAAGAAGGCCGACGCGCCGCCGGCAAAGGACGCGGCGTCGCCGGCCAAAGATGGCACGAAGTAACCGTCATTCCCTCCAGTGGTCATTCCGGCGCACGACGTGTGCTGCCGGAATCTCGAAAATCTCCGCCCCGAATGGCGCATCTGTGGCCTGCGCCTCGCGCATCCGGAAGCAAGCAAGAGCAGCCGCCCGGTCGCTTGCGCTGCTAGCAATCACGAGGGCGGGATCGGCGCGTATTCAAGTGTTCTTCTCGCCCGACATCACCGGTCCGAATCGCTCCCAGCTCTCGCCCTTGAAGCGCTCCATCTGCAATTGCTCGATCGGCGCGAAGTCGGTCGGGCTGGTCTTGATCCTGGTGCCCGGCAGATAGATGCCGAGCTCGAAATCGAGGTTGGCCGCCTGCTTCATCACGTTCTCGCGGGTGAGGTCATCGCCGCATTGCCGCAGCACCTGTTCGAGCCCCCTGGCGACGCCGTAGCCGAACACGGTGGAGGCGTCTTCCTGATCGCCTTCCGGATACCATTTGGTCATGAACGCCCGCCACGCGTTCATGGCGGGATCGTTCTTCCATTCGGGATCCTTGGGATCTTTCAGATAGGCGGTCGTGAAAATGCCCTGGTCGTTGTCGTAGCCGGCGGGCTTCATCACGCCGCCGATGGAAGCCGACACGTTGGTGAGGAAGTGCATCGGGTGCCAGCCGAGCTCGCCGATCTTCCTGATCGCTTGGGCCGCAAATTTCGGCGTCGTGATGTTGACGAAGATGTCGGGGTTGGCGGCCTTGATCTGCACCACCTGTGAATCCACCGTCGGCGCCGAGGTTTCGTAGGAGGCCTCGATCAGGATCAGCTTGTTCGCCTGATCGCCGAGCCCCTCGCGCAGGCCGGTCACGTAGTCCTTGCCGAAATCGTCGTTCTGGTAGAGCACGCCGATGGTCTTGCCGGGATAGTTCTTCAGGATGTAGGCGGCGTAGATGCGGGCCTCGGTCTGGTAGTTGGGTTGCCAGCCCATGGTCCAGGGAAAGTGTTGTGGATCATTCCATTTCGCTGCCCCGGTCGAGACGAACAGCTGCGGCACCTTCCTGGCGTTCATGTATTTCTGAATCGCGCTGTTCGAGGGCGTGCCCAGCGGATTGAAGATCAGGAGCACTTCGTCGCTTTCGACCAGCCTGCGCGCCTGCTCGACCGCCTTCGGCGGGCTATAGGCGTCGTCATAGCTGATGAAATTGATCTTGCGGCCGTTGATGCCGCCTTCGGAGTTGAGCTTGGCAAAATACGCCGCTTCGGTCTTGCCGATGGTGCCATAGGCCGACGCCGGGCCCGAATAGGGCATGATGTTGCCGATCTTGATCTCGGTGTCGGTGGCGCCCGGGTCGTAGGTCTTCTGGGCGTGGCTCGCGCTTGCCAGCGCGGTCACGAGCAATCCGGCAAGTGCGAAGGTCCTGGTGTGGCTGAAGGCTCGTCTCGGCATCATCGTCCTCCCTGACGTGCTGGCCGATGGCTCATGCCGTCTTGTCATTATGGGCAGCTTGGAAAGAGCCGTCGGACCGAATGCAGACCAACCCAGTATGCACGATTGCAGGCGCCTGACCAGCAACGGCTTCTCTGCTATTTTCTCTCACCGCGGCGGCAACGGGTTCCGGCGGCGTTGCGCAAGGACTATCAAACGCGGCCGGTGCTGAAGGCGCATGATCGGCACGCTTCGAATGAAGGCCTGATACCATGAATCCTGCCCAGAAGGCGCTCTGGTTCATCGAAAGCCATCTTGCGGGCCCGCTGACGCTGGAGGAGATTTCCAAGGTCGCGGGTATTTCGCGCTTCCACATGGTGCGGGCGTTCGCGGCCGGGACCGGATGTTCGGTGATGCGCTACGTCCGGGCGCGACGTCTCACCGAGGCGGCGCGTGCGCTGGCCAGCGGCGCCCCGGATATCCTGAACGTGGCACTGGATGCGGATTACGGCTCTCACGAAGCATTCACCCGCGCCTTCCGCGACCATTTCGGCCTCACCCCCGAAGCGCTGCGCGGTTCGGCACGCCTCGACCATCTCAAGCTGCAGGAGCCGATCCTCATGGACTCGACCGCAACAGATCATCTCGAGCCGCCCCGTTTCGAAACCGGCAAGGCCTTCCTTGTCGCCGGAATCGGCGACCGCTTCAGCCACGACAACGGCGCCGGCATTCCCGGCCTGTGGCAACGTTACCAGCAGATGGTCGGAGAGATTCCGGACCGGGTCGGGCAGGTCGCCTATGGTGTGTGCTGCAATGGCGATGATTCCGGCAATTTCGACTATATCGCCGGCGTCGAAGTCTCGGACTTTTCCGATCTGCCGCGCCGCTTCAGCCGCGTCCGCATCCCCGAGCAGAAATATGCGGTCTTTGCGCATGGCGAGCATGTCTCGACCATCCGCCGCACCGTCAACACGATCTGGAATCACTGGCTGCCGTCGTCCGGTCTGAAGGCGGCGGACGCGCCGAATTTCGAGCGCTATGACGAGAACTTCGATCCGAACACCGGCAATGGCGGTTTTGAGATCTGGGTGCCGATCAGGGGCTAGCTTGCAACGCTGCCCTGCGGCGTTGCGCGCTTGCTTGGCAAGCCCTGGCGACTTTGCCATAACGGCACGCAACGAATTCGCGTGCGGGATCGGGAATTGCAAGCCGCCTGCCGTCAATGAAAAAAGCGGGAGGTCTTCGGATGCCTGATATTCGTGTTCTCGCCACCGACCTCGAATTTCCGGAGGGCCCGGTGGTGATGCCGGACGGTTCGGTGCTGCTGGTCGAAATCCGCGGCCGGCGGTTGACCCGGATCTGGCCCGACGGCCGCAAGGAGGTGGTGGCGCACATTCCCGGCGGTCCCAATGGGGCTGCGATGGGACCCGATGGCAAATGCTACATCTGCAACAATGGCGGGTTCAGCTGGATTCCGTCGCGCGGCACCTTGATGCCCGGCGCGCCCGAACCTCATGAATATATCGGCGGCTCGATCCAGCGCGTCGACCTGCAATGCGGCAAGGTCGAGACCGTGGTCGACAAATGCGGCGAGCATCCGTTGAAGGGTCCGAACGATCTGGTGTTCGACCGGCACGGCGGCCTGTGGTTCACCGATCTCGGCAAGCGCCGCGCGCGCGACATGGACGTGGGTGCAGTCTATTACATCAAGCCGGGCATGAACGAGCTCGTCGAAGGCGTGTTCGGCATGCTGCCGGCCAACGGCATCGGGCTGTCGCCGGATGAGAACACCGTCTATGTGGCGGAGACGCCGACCGCGCGGCTCTGGGCGTTCGATCTGTCCGCACCAGGCACGGTTCGCCCACGCGACGTGATCTATCGCGGCGAACGGGGCAAGCCGATCGCGGGGCTCGGCGGCTACCAGATGTTCGATTCGCTCGCCGTCGAGGCCGGCGGCAATGTCTGCGTCGCCACCCTGATCTCCGGCTGCATTTCGGTAATCGCTCCGGATGGCTCGCTGGTGGAACAGGTGCCGACCGGCGACCGCGTCACCACCAACATCGCCTTCGGCGGCCCCGAGCTAAGAACCGCCTACATCACGCTGTCGGGCAAGGGCGAGTTGATCGCGATGGATTGGCCGCGACCAGGGTTGCCGCTGAATTTCCTGAACAAGTGAGTGAGCAGATCCCTGCACGTCATGGCGAGCCAACGGGTCGCGCCAACGCGTGCCCGATGATAAACTCCGCGAAGATTCCATGGGGGGTGGATAGCGCCGAAGTCTGAGGCCAGACTGAGGTTGCTGAAACCACTCAACCTGGAGACGACGACGTTGCTCGATCATCCTACCGACAGACTGGACGCTATCCGTACCC
>NZ_JBAURI010001162.1:0-6720 GCF_049581145.1 Bradyrhizobium sp. | reverse complement strand
TCCGAAGCCCACGCAGAAGCCGACACCGCAGAAGCAGCGCGGGCGCCTGACGCTGGTCACCGCGCTCAATGCCGACGACGTGCGCGAGCGCTCGATCGCCTCGTTCCGCCGCCGCACCCAGCGCCTGAAGGGACACGCCTCGCACGAGCCGAAGGAAAAGCTGGTTCGCGAAGTGGTCATCCCGGAAATGATTACGATTCAGGAACTCGCCAACCGCATGACCGAGCGCGCGGTCGACGTCATCCGGCTCTTGATGAAGCAGGGCGCGATCCACAAGATCACCGACGTGATCGATGCGGATACCGCGCAGCTGGTCGCCGAGGAAATGGGTCACTCGGTGAAGCGCGTCGCCGCCTCCGACGTCGAGGAAGGTCTGTTTGACGTCGTCGACAATTCCGCCGACACCGAACCGCGCTCGCCGGTGGTGACCGTGATGGGCCATGTCGACCACGGCAAGACCTCGCTGCTCGACGCGCTGCGTCATGCCAATGTGGTCTCGGGCGAAGCCGGCGGCATCACCCAGCATATCGGCGCCTACCAGGTGACCTCGCCGGAGAGCGGCAAGAAGATCACCTTCATCGATACGCCAGGCCATGCCGCCTTCACCGCGATGCGCGCGCGCGGCGCCAAGGTCACCGATATCGTGGTCCTGGTGGTCGCCGCCGACGACGGCGTCATGCCGCAGACGGTCGAAGCGATCAACCACGCCAAGGCCGCGAAGGTGCCGATGATCGTCGCGATCAACAAGATCGACAAACCCGACGCAAGGCCGGAGCGCGTCCGCACCGAGCTGCTGCAGCACGAGGTCCAGGTCGAATCGCTGGGCGGCGACGTCGTCGACGTCGAAGTCTCGGCCAAAAACAAGACCAATCTCGATCGGCTCCTGGAGATGATCGCGCTGCAGGCCGACATCCTCGACCTGAAAACCAACTCGGACCGTCCCGCCGAGGGCACCGTGATCGAGGCCAAGCTCGACCGCGGCCGCGGGCCGGTGGCGACCGTGCTGGTTCAGCGCGGCACCCTGCGCATCGGTGACATCGTCGTCGCCGGTGCCGAGATGGGCCGCGTCCGCGCGCTGATTTCCGATCAGGGCGAGACCGTCGAGGAAGCAGGTCCGTCGGTGCCGGTCGAAGTGCTCGGCTTCAACGGGCCGCCGGAGGCCGGCGACCGCCTCGCCGTGGTCGAGAACGAAGCCCGCGCCCGCCAGATCACGAGCTATCGCGCCCACCAGAAGCGCGAGAACGCCGCGGCATCGATCTCCGGCATGCGCGGCTCGCTCGAGCAGATGATGTCGCAATTGAAGACCTCGGGCCGCAAGGACTTCCCGCTGGTCATCAAGGCCGACGTGCAGGGCTCGCTCGAAGCGATCCTCGGTTCTCTGGAGAAACTCGGCACCGACGAAGTGGCGGCACGCATTCTGCACGCGGGCGTCGGCGGCATTTCGGAATCCGACGTGACGCTGGCCGAAGGCTTCAACGCCGCCATCATTGGCTTCTCGGTCCGCGCCAACAAGGAAGCGGCGGCGGCCGCCAAGCGCAACGGCATCGAAATCCGCTATTACAACATCATCTACGACCTCGTGGATGACGTGAAGAAGGCCATGAGCGGCCTGCTTGCGCCGACTTTGCGCGAAACCATGCTCGGCAATGCGCAGATACTGGAAGTGTTCAACATTTCCAAGGTCGGCAAGGTCGCGGGCTGTCGGGTCACCGACGGCACCGTGGAACGCGGCGCCAATGTCCGGCTGATCCGCGACAACGTCGTGGTGCACGAAGGCAAGCTGTCGACCTTGAAGCGGTTCAAGGACGAAGTGAAGGAAGTGCAGTCCGGCCAGGAATGCGGCATGGCGTTCGAGAATTACGGCGACATGCGGGTCGGCGACGTGATCGAATGTTACCGCGTGGAGACGATCCAGCGCTCGCTGTAAGTCCAAATCTTACCGAGCAGTGTTACGAGCGCAAGGATCTTTCGCCGCAGGAATTGCTGCGGCGCGGCCGGATTTTTTCTTCCGGTCCTCCACGACTTATCTGAACCAGCGACGTGACGGTCCGCAAACGCGCGCGGACGCTACGGTTTTTGAGGAATGAAATGCCGCGCCATCATCAGAAGAGAGGTCCGGCACCGGCCGGCGGTTCGCAGCGCCAGCTGCGCGTCGGGGAAGCGGTACGCCACGCTGTCGCCGATATTCTTGTGCATGGTAACGTGCACGACGCCGACCTCGAGGGCCATGTCATCACGGTGCCCGAGGTGAGGATGTCGCCTGACCTGAAGCTTGCCACAGTTTATGTGATGCCGCTCGGCGGTCGCGACAGCGACATCGTCATCGCAGCGCTCGAGCGCAACAAGAAGTTCCTGCGCGGCGAAGTCGCGCGGCGCGTTAACTTGAAATTTGCTCCTGACCTTCGCTTCCGGGCCGACGACCGATTCGACGAAGCGGAACGGATCGAGAAATTACTGAGAACGCCTGGGGTGCAAAGAGACCTCACACCAAATTCGGACGAAGACAAATGATTGCGATTCCCTCAAACAGCGCGATCGACCCGCAAGATCCCGACCCGCGCGACGTCAAACCAAATAATTTTTCGGAAACCCATCGCGACGCCACGCCCGCCCCTCATCCGAGCTCAAACGTCGCCACGCTCGCGGCGGACGCCACTCACCCTCCGCAGCAAAACGGAAACGAGGAGCGCAGCGGACCACGCAATGCCCCGCGCGCCAACAACGATCCGCGCAACGACAAAAGGCAGCGTCAGAACAATCAGCCGCGGCGCGACAGGCGCGACATCCACGGCTGGATCGTGCTCGACAAGCCGATCGGCATGACATCGACGCAGTCCGTCGCCATCGTGAAGCGGCTGTTCCAGGCCAAACGCGCCGGCCACGCCGGCACGCTCGATCCGCTCGCCTCCGGCGGCCTGCCGATTGCGCTCGGCGAAGCCACCAAGACGGTTCCCTTCGTGATGGACGGCCGCAAGCGCTACGGCTTCATGGTACGCTGGGGCGAGGAGCGCGACACCGATGACAGCGAGGGGCAGGTGGTGCGCACCAGCGACGTCAGACCGACGCCAAAGTCGATTTGCGACCTGTTGCCGCAATTCACCGGCCGGATCGACCAGACCCCGCCACGCTACTCGGCCATCAAGGTCCAGGGCGAGCGCGCCTATGACCTCGCGCGCGATGGGGAGACCGTCGAACTGGCCTCCAGGCAGGTCGAGATCCATCAATTAACCCTTAAGGAACAGCTGGATCGAGACCATTCGGTGTTCGAGGCGGAATGCGGCAAGGGGACCTATGTGCGGGCGCTGGCCCGCGATATGGGCCGGATTCTGGGCTGTTATGGCCATATCTGCGCGCTGCGGCGGACCCTGGTCGGGCCATTTGGCGAAAATGTCATGATTTCGCTGGAACGGCTGGAAGCTTTATGCAATAGAGCCGCGTCTGGCGAGGGCAGCCTCGCCGACGCGCTTTTGCCCGTTGAGACCGCGCTGGACGACATCCCGGCACTGGCCGTCACACGGGCTGATGCGGCAAGGCTCCATCGGGGCCAAGCCGTCTTGTTGCGCGGACGGGATGCGCCCAATGGTAGCGGCACAGTCTATGTCACGGTGGCAGGCCGTCTTTTGGCGCTTGCCGAAATTGGCAACGGCGAACTCATCCCCAAGCGTGTGTTCAACCTGACCGGGCTGACCGCCAGTTCCGGTCGCAACGAAAGAGTTTGACGATGTCGATTACCGCCGAACGCAAAGCGGAAGTCATCAAGACCAGTGCCATCAAGGCCGGTGACACCGGCTCGCCCGAAGTCCAGGTCGCGATCCTGTCGGAACGCATCAACAACCTGACCGGGCACTTCAAGACCCACGTCAAGGATAACCACTCCCGCCGTGGCCTCCTGAAGCTGGTATCGACCCGCCGTTCGCTGCTCGATTACCTGAAGAAGAACGATGAGGCGCGTTACAAGGCGCTGCTCGAAAAGCACAACATTCGTCGTTGAGCTTGTTTTTTTGGTGCGCGCGCCAGTCAGCGCGCGGTTTGCATGATCGTTCGAAGGCTCGTGCAGCTGTTTTTCGAACACGATGATGCGCAAGCGAGCATGGCCCGGAGGTTTTTCCGAAAATGGCCCATGCTCAATCTAGGTCCAGCAGCAATCCGGCCGCTGGACATGACGGGCAAGGTGCCCGTGACTACGCCAAAGGATGGACATCATCCAAATCACAAAAACCATGGCAGGATCGCAGGACGCTGATCGCATGACCAGCGTCCTGCCGTCTTGCTCATGGTTTTTGTGCTTTGGACGTTCGTTCTTTCGTGAACTCATGAAAGAAGACCACTATGTTCAATATTCATTCAGTCGAGATCGACTGGGGTGGACGCCCCTTAAGGCTTGAAACCGGAAAGATCGCCCGCCAAGCCGACGGGGCTGTACTGGCAACCTATGGCGAGACCGTGGTGCTCGCCACCGTCGTCGCCGCGAAAACCCCGCGCGAGGGCGTCGACTTCCTCCCCTTGACCGTCGACTATCAGGAAAAGGCCTACGCCGCGGGCCGCATCCCCGGCGGCTATTTCAAGCGCGAAGGCAGGCCCACCGAAAAGGAAACGTTGGTTTCCCGCCTGATCGACCGCCCGATCCGTCCGCTGTTCGTCGATGGCTGGCGCAATGAGACCCAGGTGATCGTGACGACGCTGTCGCACGACATGGAGAACGACCCGGACATCCTGGCGCTGGTGGCCTCGTCCGCCGCGCTGACGCTGTCCGGCGTGCCGTTCAAGGGACCGATAGGCGCAGCCCGCGTCGGCTTCGTCAACGACGAGTATGTGCTCAATCCGACGCTCGACGAAATGACCGACACCAAGCTCGACCTCGTGGTCGCCGGCACCGCCGACGCGGTGCTGATGGTGGAATCGGAAGCCAAGGAGCTCAACGAAGACATCATGCTGGGCGCGGTGATGTTCGGCCATCGGCACTTCCAGCCGGTCATCAACGCGATCATCGACCTCGCGGAGAAGGCCGCCAAGGAGCCGCGCGACGTCCAGATCGTCGATCAGAGCGCGCTGGAAAAGGAAATCCTCGGAATCATCGAGCAGGATCTGCGCAAGGCCTACGCAATCGCCGTGAAGCAGGATCGCTACGCCGCCGTCGGCGCCGCCAAGGAAAAGGTGATGGCGCATTTCTTCCCCGAGGGGCAGGAGCCGAAATACGACAAGCTGCGTATAGCCGACGTGTTCAAGGAGGTGGAAGCCAAGATCGTCCGCTGGAACATTCTCGACACCGGCAAGCGCATCGACGGCCGCGACGTCAAGACCGTCCGCAACATCATCTGCGAAGTCGGCGTGCTGCCGCGCGCCCATGGTTCGGCACTGTTCACCCGCGGCGAAACCCAGGCCGTGGTGGTGACCACGCTCGGTACCGGCGAGGACGAACAATATATCGACGCGCTGTCGGGAACGTATAAGGAGACGTTCCTGCTGCACTACAATTTCCCTCCCTACTCGGTCGGCGAAACCGGACGCCTCGGCGGCACCAAGCGGCGCGAGATCGGCCACGGCAAGCTCGCCTGGCGCGCGATCCATCCGGTGCTGCCGCCGCACCACGAGTTCCCCTACACCGTGCGCGTCGTCTCCGAGATCACGGAGTCGAACGGCTCCTCGTCGATGGCCTCGGTCTGCGGCGCCTCGCTGGCGCTGATGGATGCCGGCGTGCCGCTGAAGCGGCCGACCGCCGGCATCGCCATGGGCCTGATCCTGGAAGGCACCCGCTTCGCGGTGCTGTCAGACATTCTGGGCGATGAAGACCATCTCGGCGACATGGACTTCAAGGTCGCCGGCACCGAAGCCGGCATCACCTCGCTGCAGATGGACATCAAGATCGAGGGCATCACCGAGGAGATCATGAAGGTCGCCCTGGGGCAGGCCAGGGACGGACGCATCCACATCCTCGGCGAGATGTCGAAGGCCTTGACGGCGGCCCGCGCCGAGCTCGGCGAATACGCGCCGCGCATCGAGACCTTCAAGATCCCGACCGACAAGATCCGCGAAGTGATCGGCACCGGCGGCAAGGTGATCCGCGAGATCGTCGAGAAGACCGGCGCCAAGATCAACATCGAGGACGACGGCACCGTGAAGGTCGCCTCCAGCGACGGCGCCAAGATCAAGGCGGCGCTCAACTGGATCAAGTCCATCGCCTCCGAGCCCGAGGTTGGCGCAATCTATGACGGCACGGTCGTCAAGACCGTGGAGTTCGGCGCCTTCGTCAATTTCTTCGGCTCCAAGGACGGCCTCGTGCACATCTCCCAGCTCGCCAAGGGCCGGGTCGCCAAGACGACGGACGTCGTCAAGGAAGGCGACAAGGTGAAGGTCAAGGTGCTCGGCCACGACGACCGCGGCAAGGTGAAACTGTCGATGCGCGTCGTCGACCAGCAGACCGGCGCCGATCTCGAGAAGGCCCAGGCCGCGGAGACGGCGAGCGTCGCCGCCGACTGAAGCAGCAGCATGGATTATTGGAGCGGCGCCCGCTTGAGGCGCCGCTTTTCTTTCAGTACCCGGCGGAGCGGTCGAGGAAGTCTTCGCTTAACCTGCTGGTAAGGATGTGGCGTTATGGAAATCGCTGCGGGGGCGAAGACGTGGGGATGACATGAAAGTCAGTTTTTCCGCCGGCCTGGACGACGGCCGCGACTTGACTCCGATTGGCCGCGTCACCGCGACCACGCGCTGGCGGGCGGCCGC
>NZ_JBAURI010001161.1:0-7379 GCF_049581145.1 Bradyrhizobium sp. | reverse complement strand
TTCCAACCATGTCAGGCTATAAGGTCGCGATCGCCGGCGCCACCGGCAATGTCGGCCGGGAGATGCTGAGCATTCTCGCCGAGCGGCGTTTCCCCGTGTCCGAGGTGGTCGCGCTCGCCTCCTCCCGCTCGATCGGCAAGGAGGTTTCGTTCGGCGACCGCACGCTCAAGTGCAAGGCGCTCGAGAATTACGATTTCTCCGACACCGACATCTGCCTCATGTCGGCCGGCGGCTCGGTGTCCAAGGACTATTCGCCCGGGATCGGGGCCAAGGGCTGCGTCGTGATCGACAATTCCTCCGCCTGGCGGATGGACCCGGACGTGCCGCTGATCGTGCCCGAGGTCAACGCCGAGGCGGCGCGCGGCTTCGTCAACAAGTACATCATCGCCAACCCGAACTGCTCGACCGCCCAGCTGGTCGTGGCGCTGAAGCAGCTGCACGACCGCGCCGTCATCAGGCGGGTCGTGGTCGCCACCTACCAGTCGGTGTCGGGCGCCGGCAAGGACGCGATGGACGAGCTGTTTTCGCAGACCAAGGCGGTCTACACCAACAGCGAACTGGTCACCAAGAAATTCCCGAAGCGTATCGCCTTCAACGTGATCCCCGAGATCGACGTCTTCATGGAGGACGGCTACACCAAGGAAGAGTGGAAGATGATGATGGAGACCAAGAAGATTCTTGATCCCAAAATCAAGCTGACCGCGACCTGCGTGCGGGTGCCGGTATTCGTCGGTCATTCCGAAGCCGTCACGATCGAGTTCGAGAATCCGATCTCGCCGGATGAAGCGCGCAACATCCTGCGCAACGCGCCGGGATGCCTCGTCATCGACAAGCACGAGCCCGGCGGCTATGTCACGCCCTATGAGGCGGCCGGCGAGGACGCCACCTACATCAGCCGCATCCGTGCCGATCCGACCGTCGACAACGGCCTGGTGCTGTGGTGCGTGTCGGACAACCTGCGCAAGGGTGCCGCGCTGAACGCGATCCAGATCGCGGAATGCCTGATCAACCGCAAGCTGCTCAGCGCCAAGAAAAAGGCTGCGTAAAAGGCTGCGTAAAAGGCCACGCAACGGGCCACTCTAGTCTGCTTCGAGGAGCCGGGGACCAGCGATGACCGAGCAACCGGCTGCTTCCCGACCCGCTCCCGCGCTGAAGGTGATAGGACGCGCGCTCGAGAGCGTGCTGTTCTCGAGCCGCTGGCTGATGCTGCCGTTCTATGTCGGCCTCGTCGTCAGCCTCGCGGTTCTCTTCGTCAAATTCGTCAGGATGCTGTGGGATTTCATCCTGTACGCGCCCGGCGCCAAGTCGACCGATAGCATCCTCGGCGTGCTGTCCCTGATCGACGTGACGCTGGTCGCCAACCTGATCTTGATCGTGGTGTTTTCCGGCTACGAGAACTTCGTGTCGCGGGTCGATACCACCGGCCAGCCGAACTGGCCGGTATGGATCACCAAGATCGATTTCGCTGGCCTGAAGCAGAAACTCTTGGCATCGATCGTCGCGATTTCGGCGATCCACGTGCTGGAAGCATTCCTCAACGTCGATGCCGCCTTCGACGCCGTCAAGATGACCTGGCTGGTCGGCGTGCATCTGGTGTTCGTGGTCTCGGCGCTGCTCTTGGCGCTGTCCGACCGCTGGGGTGCCGAGAAGACGAACAGCGAGTAGAAGGCAGGGGGGACCAGGCGCGTCTTCGCGCCGTGCCCTCCATCTCACCACGCGGACGGGATTGTGCGCACGCTGCGCTTAGCCCACGGATCTACGCATCCGCTTCCGTCCGAACGCCGCGGAATTCCTTCGTCTCCTTGTCGAGCACGAACAGCGAGCCTTCGGCGACGCCGAAATAGGCGCCGTGCAGCTGTAGTTCGCCGCGCTCGACCAGCGTCTGCACGAACGGGAACGTCATCAGGTTCTCGATCGAGCGGAACACCGCCGCTTTCTCGATCCGCACGGTGAAATCCTGCATGGTCTCGTGGTCACGCTGCTCGACGACTTCGCCCGGCTTGATGAACATCGCCATCCAGCGGCCGATGAAATCGCCTGGCGACAGCGGCTCGATCTTGTCGATGAAGGCGCGGATGCCGCCGCACTGGGCGTGCCCGAGCACCACGATATGCTTGATACGCAGCGCCCGCACCGCATATTCGAGCGCGGCCGAGACGCCGTGGGCGCCACCGTCCGGCTGATACACCGGCACCAGATTGGCGACGTTGCGGACCACGAACAATTCGCCCGGACCGGCGTCGAAGATCACTTCGGGCGAGACGCGCGAATCGCAGCAGCCGATCACCATGACTTCCGGCGACTGGCCCCGCACCGACAGCTCGCGATAGCGGGTCTGCTCGGTCGGCAGCCGCTGTGTCGTGAAGGCCCGGTAGCCGTCCAGGAGGCGTTGCGGAAAACTGATCATGGCATTGCCTAACCATAGGCCGCCTGCGGTCACAAGCCTTTCGATTGGGCAGATGAAATGCTATTCGGCTGGGTTCCAAGACCGCCCCAGAGGAGCGCCCATGATCCGTCCGCGCCGCAGCCTGTTGTTCATGCCGGGATCGAACGCGCGGGCGCTGGAAAAGGGCCGTAATCTCGCCGCCGACGGCCTGATCCTCGACCTCGAGGATTCGGTTGCCCCCGATGCAAAGTCCAGGGCGCGCGACCAGATCGCGCAGGCGGTTGCAGCGAAGGGTTTTGGCCAACGCGAGGTCCTGATCCGGACCAATGGCCTCGATACGCCGTGGTGGCGCGAGGACTTTGCCATGGCCGGACGTGCCAGGCCGGATGGCATCTTGGTACCCAAGATCTCAAGCGTCGACGACCTGACCATGATCGCCGTCAGTCTTGACGACATCGGCGCCGACCCGTCGATCAAGGTCTGGGCGATGATCGAAACCGCGCGCGCGGTGCTCGATGCCGACAAGCTCGCCTGTGCCGCGCGCGATCCGAAGCTGCGGTTGGCGGGTTTCGTATTTGGGCCGAACGACATTTCGCGGGAGACGCGGATCAGGATGCAGCCCGGCCGTGCCGCGATGATCCCGATGATCACCCACTGCATTCTGGCGGCGCGCGCCAACGGTCTGGAGATGCTCGACGGACCCTACAGCGATTTTTCGAATGCCGACGGCTTTGCGCTGGAGTGCGCCCAGGGGCGCGACCTCGGCTTCGACGGCAAGACCTTGATCCATCCCGGCCAGATCGACGCCTGCAACGCGATCTTCACGCCGCCGCCCGAGGAGGTCGCGCAGGCGAGACGGATCATTGCGGCGTTCGAAGCGCCGCAGAACGCCTCGCGCGGCGCGATCCAGCTCGATGGCCAGATGGTGGAGAGGCTGCATGCCGAGATGGCCCGGCGCACCATCGCCATCGCGGACGCTATTCAATCCATGGCGCAGTAGCTCTGTTGCGGAGCGTCGCCGCGGTCCTCGAGGCTGACCTGACCCGCGCTAGTTTCGCTTCAGGCTCAGGATGTAGCTCGCGAGATCATCGGCCTGTTCCGGCGTGATCACGAGGTTCGGCATGGTGGGATGGCTGGTCTTGAGGAAGACCGTGATCGACAGCGCCGTGGTCGACGGCTGATTGGCGATCGCTGCGAAATCCGGCGCGGTATTGGACGTGCCCGCAGTGCCCGGCGCGATGGCATGACAGGCCTGGCACCAGGCTTCCGCCAGATGGTGACCGGAGGACACGCTGTCGGAGGCCGGCGTCGCGCCGGCCGCATGAGGCAGCGGAATCGAGAACAGCGTCGCGATCGCGAGCGGGATTACAAGGCTGAAACGCACGCCGTGATTAGGCAACATGATGTCTGACCCGCAGTCCTACTTGGCGCGCTCGCCGAGCTGATCGATCGTGGGAGCGTTGAGGCAATAGCCCTTATAGTGCTCGGTGGAGGTGCCGGCGGCGAGATCGCGATCGCATCGCGCCTTGTCGCGGCACATCGCGCAGACCCGCTCCATGTCGCGCAGCACCAGCGGCTGCGCGCTCGCCAGTTTTGCCTCGTCGATGCCCAACGCCTGCAGCAGTTTCGGCAGTTCGTCGGCGGCGTGCGGTCCGTTGCGGACCAGTTCGTCCAGCTCCTCGGGCGACACCTGCAGATCGCCGGCGATGCGCTCGAAATCGGTGCGGTCGAGCTGGCGCATCTCGCTGAGCTCGCGGCGATGCCTGAGCCAGTCGGAGAACGTGTTGATCAATTCTTCGACGCGAAGATACGGCTTGGCGTGCGCAGTCATCAGACACCTCCGGTCGCCTGCGAAATCCACCTAATTTGACCATCGATCGCGCCGACGGCCTTGCGGCAGATCAAAGGGAACCCGGCGAGAAATCCGAAGCGACTTGGCTGCCGAATCGTTCCGCCGCCCAGGCATAGAGGCTGCCGGAAACCGGCAGCTGGTTGCCGCGGCCTTTCGGCGAGATGTGCAGGCCGATGATGTCGGGATCGGCAATCAGCGCGGCGAAATCCGATTCTTCGAAGAATAGTTTGGGCTCGGCATGCACGGCGTAGAACGATTTCTTCGGCAGGGCGTGGCGCAGCTCGCCCGATCGCGCCGCAAGCGCAGTCAGCGACGCCGGACCATAGATCGCCACCCGGATGTCGGAGAGGCGGCTTGAGCCGCCGCGCAGGCGTCGCAGCGCGAAGGTCATGCGGTGCCTCAGCGACAGCCAGTCCGGCGTCAGTTCGTCCTGTTGCATCAGACGATCGAAGGCGGTGATGATCGGATCGTCCGACGGCAGGTACAGCACGGAATTGCCGAGCTGGCGCCGCCGCTCCCAGGCGAAATAAGGTTTTTCGGGATCGACCTCGATTGGCCTGAGCAGCAGCACATCGGCGTCCAGCCAGAGGCCGGCGCGCATCGCCATCAGCCGCATGCGGAAGAAATCGCTGAATTGCAGCATGGTCCAGTCGCGCCAGCTGCCGTCCGGCTGTGCCGGGCGAAGCCGTTCCGAGAAGGCGCGCGACAGGACCGCCTCGGCGTCGGCAGTGCCGACGCCGTCGGGCAGGCCCGGAATCGTGCCGAAGCTGTAGACGGTGACCTTGTGGCCGGCGGCCAGCTGCGATCTCAGACAGGTCCGCCGCAACGCGTCGAGCGGACCATGCCAGAAGGTGACGATGTCGGGGCGCAAGGTGGCGCGATCAGGCCCAGGCGCGCTCGGTCCTCGCCTTGGCCTCATAGGCGTCGATGGAGGCCTTCTTCTCCATGGTCAGCCCGATATCGTCGAGACCGTTCACAAGGCAGTGCTTGCGGAACGGGTCGATCTCGAACTTCACCTTGCCGCCGTCGGGTCCGCGGATCTCCTGGTTGGGAAGATCGATGGTCAGCGTTGCGTTGGCGCCACGCTCGGCGTCGTCAAACAGCTTGTCGAGGTCCTGCTGGGAGACGCGGATCGGCAGAATGCCGTTCTTGAAGCAATTATTGTAGAAGATGTCGCCGAACGAGGTCGAGATCACGCAGCGAATGCCAAAATCCAACAGCGCCCAGGGCGCGTGCTCGCGGCTCGAGCCGCAGCCAAAATTGTCGCCGGCAACCAGTATCTTGGCGTTGCGGTAGGCCGGCTTGTTGAGCACGAAATCGGGATTCTCGCTGCCGTCGTCGTTGTAGCGCTGCTCGGAGAAGAGCCCTTTGCCGAGGCCGGTGCGCTTGATCGTCTTCAGATACTGCTTGGGGATGACCATGTCGGTGTCGACATTGATGATCTTCAACGGCGCCGCAACGCCTTCCAGCGTGGTGAACTTTTCCATCGATCGCTTCCCGGGCTGTGACCAAAGGCTGACGGTAGAGCTTTTACCGCGAATGATGCCCGCGAGAAAAGGTTTAATGCGCGTCGGCCTCGATATCAGCCATGTCGTCGTCGGACAGCCCGAAATGGTGCCCGACCTCATGGATCAGCACATGGCGGACGACGTCGCCCAGCGTCTCCTCGTGCTCCGCCCAATAATCCAGGATGGGCCGGCGGTAGAGCCAGATCATGTTCGGCAGGCTGGCGATGTCCTGGTTGCTGCGGAACGGCAGGCCGGTGCCCTGGAACAGCCCGAGCAGGTCGAATTCGGTCTCTGCGTCCATTTCCTCCAGCACCTCCTCGGTCGGGAAGTCGTCGACGCGAATGACGAGGTCTTGGCACAATTCGCGAAAACGCGCCGGCAGGCGCTCGAAAGCCCTGTCCGCCATGGTTTCCATCTCGGCGAGCGAGGGAGCTTTGAGTGTCATCCACATCTTCAAGGCTCTTAGCGCGGATTTCGCAGCTGTGCACCTCGGATCGTGACAGGGCTAGCTGACGACAGAGGCGAATGTTAGAAGCGGATGTGCACAGTTCTGGGTGGGCGTGATGATACGGATCGCATTGGCGGCAATCCTTTTGGCTCTCGGCCTTGTTTCGCTTGCCGCGCGAGACGCAAAGGCAGAATCCGCACTTCGGGTGGCGCAGGTGCAGGATCCGGACGCGCCGCCGCCGCGCAGGGTCCACCGGCCAGCCACCCGGCTGCGGGTGACGCCCAACTATGATGACGTCTATCCGCGCTACAATCCCGGCCCGAACGCGGTGCGGGAATGCAATGCCAGCTATGTGCAGGAATTCAGGCCGAGCGGCACGGTGATCGTCCCGCACATGCACTGCTTCTGGCGGCAGCGCTAGAGCATGATCCGGAAACGCCTGACCTCCGGCTACGACCGCAGGCGTGCATAGCGGGTTTCCCTTGCCACAAATGCGGAACGCGTTTGCCCGGAGATCGTGCTCAATCAAAAACCTGGAGGAGAAGGCGATTCAACCTGATCGCAGCGCGCTCCGGGTCTCATGCATCACCGCAATGTGGCTAGAGGCACGATCGATGTTGCTTTGCAATGCCGTCGCGGCCTTCCACGCCGGATCGGTGATGGACGTCGCGGAAAACACGTTGGCGCGCTGTTGCGATTTTGGCACTCACGACGAATATGTCGTGTATGGCGGAACTGCCGGGCGGGCGCGGCATTCAATGCTCTGACGCAGCCATTCAGTCACCATTCACGTCACTCGCTTTATTCCAAGGTTGCGTCGCGCGGGGCAGTTGCATCGGGGGCAGCCGCACGGCGCCGCGTGAGTTGAAATTGTCCCGCAACCGAAGGAGAATCTCGATGAACGGAACGAAAGTTCTGGGTCTTGCAGCGCTCGGCGCGCTTCTGGTTCTGGCCGCCCCTGCTCAACAAGCGCAGGCGCTGTCTTTGATCAATCCGGGCGCCGCTCCTGCAGTACAGGATGGTTCGAAAACCATGACCACCGAGGTGCGCTGGCATCATTGGCACCACTGGCATCATTGGCATCACCGCCATTGGTGATCATGGCGGCGCGATCTGGCCGCGGGATCGCCTGAACTGAAAACAAACAATGGTGACAAAACGGGCCCGCGTCGCGAGCCCGTTTTG
>NZ_JBAURI010001160.1:0-5388 GCF_049581145.1 Bradyrhizobium sp. | reverse complement strand
AGGCCGCCCAGGACGTCATCGACCGCCAGCAGCGGCGCGTCGGCGGCAAACTTGTCGCGCTGGGTGGCTTCGACCACGGCCAGCGCCGCGCCGGCCTCGAGCGCCGCATTGACGAAATCGTGGCCGTCGTGAACCTCGCCCTTGATCGCGAAATAGGCTTCGCCCGGCGCGATGGTGCGGCTGTCGATCGAAAGCCCCGTGATTGCATCGGCCGGCGCGCCGTGGATCGCGGCCCGCATGGCATCCGCCATCGCCTGCGCGGTCCAGAGCGGCGCCGGGTTCATGCGACCCTCGGCGCAAGCGCGGAGGCTACGGCGTCGTGATCACTGAACGGCAGTACGCGCTCGCCGATGATCTGCCCGGTCTCATGGCCCTTGCCGGCGATCAACAGCGCATCGCCCTCTTCCAGATGATCGATCGCGAAGCGGATCGCGCCGGCGCGGTCTCCGATCTCGCTCGCGCCCTGCGCCGCGCTCAGGATCGCGGCGCGGATCGTCTCCGGCCGCTCGCTGCGCGGATTGTCGTCGGTGATGATGACGCTGTCGGCATTTTCGATTGCAATGGCGCCCATCAGCGGACGTTTGCCGGGATCGCGATCGCCGCCGGCGCCGAACACCACGACGAGCTTGCGCCTGGCGTAGGGCCGCAGCGCCTGCAGCGCCTTGGCCAGCGCGTCGGGCTTGTGGGCGTAGTCGACGAAGATCGGCGCGCCGTTGCGCTCGCCGACCCGCTCCAGCCGGCCCTTGGCGCCTTCGAGATGCTCCAGGCTGGCAAACACCGCGTCCGGCGGGCTGCCGGTGCCGATCGCAAGCCCGGCGGCGACCAGCGCGTTCTCGACCTGGAAGCCGCCGACCAGCGGCAACCGTATCGCTGTCTTCCGGCCGCGATGTTGCAGCGTGAGCCGTTGCGCAAAGCCATCGATCACAGCCTCGACCAGCCTGATCCCCTCGCCCGCCCCATCGCCCTTGCAGCCGATCGTCATCAGCACGAGACCACGCACCCGCGCGGTGTCGATGACCTGCTCGGAACAGTCGTGGTCGGCCGAGATCACCGCGGCGCCGCCGGGCGCGATGAGATCGCGGAACAGCCGCAGCTTGGCGGCGAGATAATGCGCGACATCGGGATGGTAATCCATGTGATCGCGCGAGAGATTGGTGAAGCCGCCGGCCGCAATGCGCACGCCATCCAGCCGATACTGATCGAGCCCGTGCGAGGAGGCCTCGAACGCCAGATGGGTGACGCCGTCGCGCGCGATCTCGTCGAGTTGACGATGCAGCGCGATCGGGTCGGGCGTGGTCAGCGAGCCGTAGACGGTGCGTTGCGGCGACACCAGCCCGATGGTGCCGATCGAGGCCGAATCATACCCGAGCCGCTGCCAGATCTGGCGGGCAAAGGCCGCAACCGAGGTCTTGCCGCTGGTGCCGGTGACGGCAGCGACGGTGGCCGGCTGTCGCGGATAGAATTTCGCCGCGGCCAGCGCCAGCGCGCGGCGCGGATTGGGAGTCGTCACAAACGGCCTGCGACAGCCGCCTGGCGGTGCATGATCACCAGCGACCGCGACGGCGCCGGCGGCAAGCGCGGCATCGATGAAGCGCGCGCCGTCGGTCCTGCTTCCGGCCAATGCAAAAAACAGCGCGCCCGGCTTGACGGCGCGGCTATCGTCGGCAAGTTCGCTGACGTCGACCGACTCCGCCTGCGGGTCGAGCGTCGCATCATCGTCGAAGAGGTCGCGAAGCTTCATGAGGTTCCAAGTGACGCGCAGCAATTGCCGTGCCCGCCGAGGCACTCACATCGGCGATTTTATCCGTGATGGCTTACTGCGTTGCGTTGGATGCCGCAAGAATAAGGCGCTCAGGCGGCGGCAGATCGAAACGCGGCTCGATGCCCAAAAGCGGCGCAATGCGGGAGATCACGGCGCCGCCGGTCGGCACCGCGTTCCAGCCCGAGGTGATGAAACCGTAGGTCTCCTTCAACGCTTGCGGTTCGTCCAGCATGATCAGGAGCTGGTAGCGGGGATTGTCGGCGGGGATGATCGCGGTAAAGGCGGTCAACACGCGTTTCTTGGCGTAACGGCCGTTGACGACTTTTTCGGCCGTGCCGGTCTTGCCGCCGATATAGTAGCCGTCGACGTCGGCCTTCTTGGCGGTGCCGATTTCGGCGTTGAGCCGCATCAGGTACCGCATCTTTTCCGAGGTCTCGGGCTTGATCACCTGTTTGGCCAGGGCCATGGCTTCCGGCTCGGTCCGCTTCAGGAAGGTCGGCGGAATCAGATGGCCGCCATTGACCAGCGCGTCGATGCCCATCACCGCCTGCAGCGGCGCTACCGCGATGCCGTGTCCGAACGCGATCGTCACCGTGTTCAACTCGCCCCAGTGCCGGGGCAGGATCGGCGAGGCGCTTTCGGGCAATTCGGTGCGCAGCCGGTCGAGCTGCCCCAGCTTGCGCAGGAACGCTTTGTGCGCGTCGACGCCTTGCGCCAGCGCGATGCGCGCCGCGCCGACGTTCGAGGAGAACGTGAACACCTCCTTCATCGAGAGGAAGCGCCCCTTCGGCTCGTCGTCGTGGATCGTGAACTTGCCGTAGTGCAGGGGACCGCGCGCGTCCCACATCGAGTTGAGATCGACCTTGCCGGTATCGAGTGCCATTGCCAGCGTGAAGGCCTTGAAGGTCGATCCCATCTCATAGACGCCGGTGGTCAGGCGGTTGATGCGATCGGGATCGTGCGCTTCCTTGGGATTGTTGGGATCGAAATCAGGGAGCGACACCATCGCCACGATTTCGCCGGTCCTGACGTTGGAAACCAGGCCCGAAGCCGCCTTGGCGTGGAATTTTTCCTTCGCCTTCTCCAGTTCGTCGCGCAGCGCGTGCTCGACGCGCAGATCGACAGACAGTTCCACCGGCCGCTGCAGCCGATCGCTGGCGAAGCCGGCGCGATGCAGGTCGGCCAGCCCGTTGCTGTCGAGCCATTTCTCCATGCCGGCGATGCCCTGGTTATCGGTATTGACCAGGCCGATCAGATGCGCGACCTCGTTGCCGGTCGGATAGACGCGCTTGTTCTCGCGCAGGAACCCGATTCCGGGAATGCCGAGACGATGAATCTCGAGCTGCTGTTGCGGGGTGATTTCCCGCTTCAGCCAGACGAAGCCTTTTTTCGACGACAGGCGGTCGCGCACCTCGGCGGTGTCGAGATCCGGCAGTGTCGCGGTCAGAAGCTCGATCGCCTCGTCCTGGTCGATGATGCGGCGCGGCTCGGCGAACAGGCTCGGCGCCTTGACGTCGGTGGCGAGGATTTCCCCGTTGCGGTCGATGATGTCGGGCCGCGCGGTCGCGATCGCGTCCTGCACCGCGGCCCGCCGCGCGCCGTGGGCGTCCGCGCCGATCGCAAACATCACCAGCCTTCCCGCGATGACGGCATAGATCACCGCGAAGGCCAGCATCGCAAATCCGACACGGGCGCGCGCTTTCGCGGCGCGATCGACATTGCGACCATAGAGCAGGCTGCGCACGAAGCGCTGCCACCAGGATTCCATCGGTTTGACCTTGACCGGCAAGGCGTCGCTCATTGCTTGTCCTCCGGCTGCGGCACCGAACCGGTGACATCAGCGCCATTGGCCGCCGCGTCGATGGTGTCGATCATCGCCCCGATCGGATCGGGATCGCCGGGCCTGACATAGTTCGGCGGCCGCTCGGGCAGGTTTTTCAGGCTGTCATATTGGGTGGCAAGCAGCGGCTTCAGCGGCAGGTGCCGTTCGGAGAGGCCCTGCAGCCGCAGCGGCGCGTCGAGCTTGGCCCATTCCGAATGCAACACCGCGATCGCGTCGCGCTGCTGGCGAATCTGCGCCCGCAGCCGCAGCACGCGCTCGGTGCGGACGGTCGATTCCATCTTGATCTGATAGACATAGGCGGCCGCGAACACCAAGGCGCCGATCACGAGGAGATGGAGCAAGCGCATGGTCAGGCTCCCCTCATCACGTCGGAGAGCTTCGGCCATGACGGCGATGCGCCGGCTGGATGCGCGGGGGCCGAAGTGCGCTCGGCGGCACGCAGTTTCGCCGAGCGCGCGCGCGGATTGGCGGCGATTTCCCGCTCGCCCGGCGTCACCGGGCGCCTGGTCAGGAGACGGAAGCTCGGCGCGGCCTGCTTGACTTCCGGAAGATGCCGCGATCCGCCGCCGGCCTTGCCGCGCTGGCTGAGAAAATTCTTGACGATGCGGTCTTCCAGCGAATGGAACGACACCACGACAAGCCGGCCGCCGGGCTTGAGCACGCGTTCCGCGGCCTCGAGCGCCAGCTGCAGCTCGTCGAGTTCCTGGTTGACGAAGATCCGCAAGCCCTGGAAGGTCCGTGTGGCCGGGTGGATCTCGCCGGGCTTGCCGCGCACGATTCGGGCCACGATATCGGCGAGCGCACGCGTGGTCAGAATCGGCGCCTCCTTGCGGCTTGCGACGATGGCGCGGGCCACCGCCCGCGACTGGCGCTCCTCGCCGAAGAGATAGATGATGTCGGCAAGCTCGGCCTCAGGCGCGCTCGCGACCACGTCCGCCGCGGTCGGGCCGTCCTGCCCCATCCGCATGTCGAGCGGCCCGTCGAGACGGAACGAAAAGCCGCGGCCAGCCTCGTCAAGCTGCATCGAGGAGACGCCGACGTCCATCACGACGCCGTCGACCGCGGCGAAGCCCGCGGCGGCGCAAATGTCGGCCAGATTGGAGAACCGGTCCTGGACCAGCGTCAGCCGGCCCTCCGAGCGGTCCACCAGATCGAAGCCGCCCGCAATCGCGACGCGGTCGCGGTCGATGCCAATGACGCGGGTGCCCGGCACGTCGAGGATCGCCCGGCTATAGCCGCCAGCCCCAAACGTCGCGTCGACATAGATGCCGGCCGGGCGCGGCGCGAGCGCCTCGACCGCCTCGCGGCCGAGCACGGAGACATGGCGCTCGCCAAGCGGCGTCATGCGCCAGCTCCGGGAGCGGCGCGAGAGATCAGGAAAATCGACGCCAACGGCCGCATTGCGCCTCGAATCCTTCTTCGCACGGCTTTTCGGCGCGAAAAGCCGTGCACCAGCGCGACCGCCGATCCCGCGTATCCCAAACCACGTCCCAAATCGCGTTCCGAATCGCGTCCCTGGGGTTCCGCATGGAATATGCTGGGCTGCCATGGGATTTCGACGTGACAAGGGGGCGCCAGCCGTCCCTCGATCGGTTCGGCCTTTTCACCACTTAGTAACGGCAGGTAGCGTTAAGAAAGCGTTGAAGTGACGGCCACATTTCCTCAAACGCCGATCCGGTGTTTCCCTGGCCGGCGATATCCGGCAGAGAAGTCGGTCGCTCGAAAGCCGCGCTCGCCGCCGGTCAAGTCACAGATGAGAACTTCAGCTCAATCCACATGTCGG
>NZ_JBAURI010001159.1:0-1577 GCF_049581145.1 Bradyrhizobium sp. | reverse complement strand
CCGCTCACACGGGTGACCCCAGGAAGATTTGTTAATCATAAAACAAATCGCCCCGCCAAAAAGTTAGCGTATGATAACAAAAACCCCAAAATGTGTAACATTTAGTTAATCCCGTTCGGCCCGCCGTTCGCGCAAATAGCAGCATTTTGATATTGCGCTGCCGGTCGTTCCGTGGCATGCTATCCGCCCATCATGGACGCTCGCCAGCCGCTACAGGATAAGGACATCCAGTGCCTCGGTCACCTGCGCAAGGTCTATGACCTGCTGGACGCCCTGGACCGCGTCGGCTGCCGGCGCGACCGGGCCGGCAACCGACGGCTGCACTTTGGCGTCTACTGCAAGCTGATGCTGCTGTACATCTGGAACCCGCTGATCGATTCGCTGCGGGTGTTGCAGCAGGCCGCGGAGTTGAAGACGGTGGGGCGGGCGCTGGGGATGGGGCGGTTTTCCCTGGGCAGCTTTTCGGAGTCGGCGCGGGTCTTCGAGCCCGAGCAACTCGAGCCGATCATCGCCGAGTTGGCCGGGCAGGTCCGGGCCTCGGCACAGGACGCGCGGCTGGGGGCGGTCGAGCACGTGATCACCCTGGTGGACGGGACGGTGATGCGCGGCCTGACGCGGATGGTCCGCTCCGCCTGCGGCCCGGAAGGCCGCTACAACACCTCCCGCGACGGCCTGCCCGTCTACGGCTGGAAACTGCACACGCAACTGGACCTGGAGACCCTCACTCCCCACCGCATCGACCGCACCGGGGCGCGCAACGCGGGGGAGCACCGTGAAAACAACGTGCTGCGCCGCAACCTGGAAAAAGACCGTTGCTACGTGGCGGACGGCGGATATTCCGACCAGACCCTCTTCGACGATATTACCGACGCCGCCAGCAGCTTCGTGATCCGCATGCGCGAAGACAGCGTCTTTGAAAACGTGCTGGAAGAGCGGGAACTGTCCCAGGAAGCGCTGGACGCGGGGGTGGTGCGGGACGCGATCGTGCAACTGCCCGGCGCCCGCTATCCCATCCGGATCGTGCTGGTGAAAGTCCAGCCGCACCCCCGCCGCGTCCGCGGCGGCGTCAAACCAAGCGAACACGTGCTGCTGGCCACCAACCTGCTGGATCTGGCGACGGAACTGGTGACGCTGGTCTATCTCAAACGCTACACCGTTGAACTGTTCTTCCGAACGCTTAAGTCCCTGCTGGGCATGCGGCACCTGCTCAGCCAGCGCGAGCAAGGCATCGACATCCAGGTCCACTGCACGGTGATCGTCTGCCTGTTGATCTGCCTGATCACCGGCAAGCAACCCAACAAATACAACCGGAACATGATCGGCTGGTATCTCAGCGGCCTGGCCAGCCAGGAGGAACTGCTGGATCATCTGAACCGTCCGGACAACAGGGGAGCCAAGAAACGGGCCAAGGACGAGCTTTGGAAAAAACTGGGCGTATGAGCCGCGGGAATCCCCGGCCGCGGGCGACCCGCCCTTGATGCTGCGCGTTGCCGGAGGCCGGCGGACTGCCGCCCGATCGGTTAACCCGCACACATGGCTCTTGGTCCGATACCCATCGTCTACCCACAGCCAAGCGC
>NZ_JBAURI010001158.1:0-5007 GCF_049581145.1 Bradyrhizobium sp. | reverse complement strand
GCCATGTTCTTTACCGCCATGTTCTTGACCGTCATGGGTTGCTCCTGTTCGGATGGATGTCGAGGGCAACGTCAGAAGGATTCACAGGTTCCAGAAGCTGAACGAGAGGGCGGCGCGCTTGCGTGCGCCGTCGTATAATCCGGACATGACACCGCCGGATCGAGACAAGGCCGTTTCAGCGCCGCCGTCCCATCGCAAGATCATCCACATCGACATGGATGCGTTCTACGCGTCGGTCGAGCAGCGGGACGATCCGGCGCTGCGCGGCAAACCCGTCGCCGTCGGCGGCTCGCGCGAGCGCGGCGTGGTCGCCGCCGCGAGCTACGAGGCGCGCAAGTTCGGTGTCCGCTCGGCGATGCCCTCGGTCACCGCGAAACGGCAGTGTCCGGACCTGATCTTCGTCAAGCCGCGCTTCGAGGTCTACAAGGCGATCAGCCGCCAGATCCGCGAGATCTTCGCCGAGCACACGCCGATCATCGAACCGCTCTCGCTCGACGAGGCCTATCTCGACGTCACCGAGAATCTTCAGGGCATTCCGCTGGCCAGAGATATCGCCCTGCAGATCAGGGCGAAGATCAAGGCCGAGACCGGTCTCAACGCCTCGGCGGGCATCTCCTACAACAAGTTCCTGGCCAAGCTCGCCTCCGATCACCGCAAGCCAAACGGGCAGTACGTCATCTCTCCCGAGATGGGTCCTGGGTTCGTGGAGGCCCTGCCGGTCGGCAAGTTCCACGGCATCGGACCGGCCACCACGGCCAAGATGAACGCCCTTGGGATCCAGACCGGTCTCGATCTTCGCAACCAGCCCCTCGCCTTCCTGCACGATACTTTCGGCAAGTCCGGCGACTACTACTACTGGATCTCGCGCGGCGTCGACGAACGTCCCGTCCGCGCCAACCGGATCCGCAAATCCGTCGGCGCCGAGAACACCTTCTTCACCGACCTCACCGCGCTCGATGCGATGATCGCCGAACTTGGACAGCTGATCGACAAGGTCTGGCACCATTGCGAGAGCACCGGCAACCGCGGGCGCACGGTGACGCTGAAAGTGAAATTCTCCGACTTCGAAATCATCACGCGCAGCCGGTCCGTTCCCGTCGCGGTCTCGAACCGGGGCGACCTGGAGCGCCTGGCGATCGGCCTGCTCGCGAGCGAAATGCCCGTGCCAAAGCCGGTGCGGCTTCTCGGGGTTTCGCTGTCGTCCCTGCAGACCGAGGCCGACGGCGAGCCCCAATTGAACTTGCCGATCTGACGCCACGAGCCCGCTCGGCGTGCCGGCCGATCGCTGTCATCGAGACCATACGATCACCGTCGGTGGACGATATGCTGCCCCCTTCTTCCGATGGTCGTGGTCCGTGAATGTGGCAGCATGCGCGCGGCGCATCGCCCACTGCAATGGCACCCGCAGGAGCGTGAACATCACGACGCCGAAGCCGGCCCGCGGGGATCGGGTGCAGCGAAGACGAGACCGGTCAACAACGGCAACCCAGGACTGATAACGCCTCCGGCGAGGAGAGCACATGATGTCTTGCGGTTCGCTCAAGGCTTTCAGAAATTCCGGCAAGTCTAGACAAGTCTAGACAAGCGATGCCATGAAACCGATCCCATGGGAGTTGACCCATCGTTCGTCATTCCGGGATGCACTCCGGCCGGCGATAGCCGGTCGGAGTGCAGGCCCGGAATCCATAACCACAGACCAGAATTTCGACAGGCGCGGCAACGCGTGCACAACTCGACTGCTGCCGGTGGTTATGGATTCCGGGCTCGCGCAAGAACGCGCCCCGGAATGACGGTGAGGACGACGTGTGAAACTGACAGCCCGGTGCGCAGAGGGATCGAGCGCCGTGCATATGACAACTTCACGAAAACGCTCGTCTCGCATGTCGGAGAAGTGACCACGGCCGGGTGGTCAGGCCCGTGTCGCCTCCCGCAGCGGCGTGAGGCGGCGCTTCGCAACAGGGACACGCGGCGGTGTCGGCAGCCGGCGGGGTATGACGAGGTCTTGCACGAGAATCGGCTCGTTGTCGCCGAGGGTGCTGCGTTCGCGAACCAGGAGGCTCATGACGGTGCGCATCTTGAGGATCTCCTGCGCTACGAAGCTGCAGTCCTCGTCCCGGTTGATCTGCTCACGCATGATGGCTTCGGCCTGCTTCATGCTGACGCGTAAAGATCTGATAAGTCTGCGGATTTCATTGATGCGATTGTCCATGGCCTGTTCTCCTTGCCGGCTGGCAGCATAAGAACAAAAGATGAACAATGAGTCAATGGCCGCGAATGGCGTGGTCCGATCAACTCGCTAAATGACCCAAGTGAGAAATCAGCGACGTTCGCAAATTTTGCCGCATTCACGCCGGGACTTCTACTACCTGAATTTCTTCATCATGAGATACTTGTCGTATGTGGCGTCGCCTATGCGAACAGCGCGAGGATCGGTACCATAGACCTCAAACCCGTTGCGTTTGTACGTCTTGATCGCATCCGTCGCGGTTAGCAGCACGGCAAGATGCACCTGCTCGACACGCGCGGCGGCCAGCGCAAGAAGCTGTTTGATCAGCCCATCTCCAACGCCTTGACCTCGACTGGCTTCCTTTACGTACACGGTGTAGATGTGGCCCCGGTGTTGCGATCTCTTATCTGGCGAGACATAAAAACCTGCTATCCCGATCAGGGTCTGGCATGCAAATGCGCCCAGTATCGTACCGCTCAGCCAGTGACGATAAGCCGCTACCGTGGCGTCACCGCCCTGGTCTTCTTCGAGAGAGTAAAACGATTGGGGAAACTTCTGCAGGGCCTCCTCGCGAATCTCGCGAAAAACATCCAGGTCATCGACAGTCAATCGTCGAAATTCGACGCCTACGGGGGCGATGGCAGGTTGTGCCGTCATGATGACCGCTGTTCCGTTTTGATCTCATAGCTCATGGACAGGTTAATCGCCGCGGTATCAAACGCAATTCGCTTCTGTGGCGAGACATAAATGCCGGAACGGCACGCATATCCGGAGCTGAACCGCAACGGACCTACCCGATCGCCGTGCCCGGAGTATCAGGTTGCGATGGCTTGACTGGGATCCTGGATCGTCGCCCTGAAGCTTTCGCGATACTGCAGCGGGCTGACGCCCAGCCGTCGCTGGAATGCTCCACGCATCCGTTCGGGCGTCGCAAAGCCGCAATTGAAGGCCACGGATTTCAGGCTGATGTCGGTGGATTCCAGCAGGTTGCGGGCCTGGTCGAGACGAACGCCTTCGATGAAATCGTGCGGCGTCACGCCCAATTCGCTGACGAACATGCGCGCGATGCTGCGTTCGCTCGTGCCGGCGATGGCCGCCAACCGCTCGACAGAAAATGGCTCGCTGGGGTGGGCCAGTACATAGGCCTGCACCTTGCCGAGCGGCGTGACCGGATCGCTCACCGGCAACAGCAGCGGACTGAATTGTGACTGTCCGCCCTGGCGCTGAGCGACCACCAACAGGCCCTTGGCGCAGGCGAGCGACACCGCCGCCCCATGGTCCTCGCCGACCAGCGCAAGCGCGAGGTCGATCCCCGCCGTTACGCCTGCGGATGTCACCAGCCGATCGTCGCGGATATAGATGCGATCGTGTTCGACGCGCGCGGCCGGAAACATCGCGGCGAGCTTGCCAGCGCTCTGCCAGTGTGTCGCGGCGGTGCGGCCGTCGAGCAGCCCGGCATGACCCAGTGCAAAGGCGCCGGTGCAGATCGAGCCATATCGCTCGGCCTGAATGCCCCATCGCCGCAGCCATTCCGACGTGGCGTCGTCCGCGGCGGCGTCCGGGAGCGCCGGGCCGCCGGCCACCAGCACCGTGTGAAAGGGGCGGCACGCCTCCTCAAAGCTCAGATGCGCCGTGAGCAGCATCCCGTTCGACGAGCGGACGGGCAACTTCCCCCCGGCGATCAGCAGGCAGTCGTAACCATCCGTTGCAGCCACGAACATGTTCGCGGCGGAGAAGACGTCGAGTGGCCCGGCCACGTCGAGCGCCTGCACGCCATCGTGGATGATGAGGGCGATATCCCTTTTTGCCATCGGCGACCGACCATCTGCTGTTCGCTATCCTGACGCTCGCGATCCCAGAGACCGGCCCGCCCTACTTTCGGCAGTTTATCACACATCGCTGGCAGTTTCTCGACGGTGCCGATCGTTGCCTCCGGATCGTTTCGCTGCGATCCATTGCGGGCCGGACGCAGGGTTCAACGCTCATCGAGAGCAGCCCATCGAACCCAGCGCCGGCATCAACTCATCCCGCGGTCGCAAGCCGCGTCGGCCAGCCGGATTCGCGGGCTGCCGGCGTGCGCCTGCGATCGGGCAAAAACCAACGGAGAATGACGATGAACGCGGTTTTCAACGTGATTTTGGTGCATGGGGCCTGGGCCGACGGATCGTCCTGGAGCAAGGTCATCCCGCTGCTGACGACCAGGGGAATGACGGTCACGGCCGTGCAGCTGCCGCTCACCAGCTTCGATGCCGACGTGGCGGCGGTTCGCCGCGCCATCGCGTTGGCCGAAGGTGACGTCGTGCTGGTCGGACACAGCTATGCCGGCGCGGTGATCGGCGAAGCGGGCAACGACCCCAAGGTGCAACGGCTGGTCTATATCGACGCCTTCGCGCCCGATGCCGGCGAGTCGGCCGGGTCGCTGTTCGCCCAATTCCAGGCCGCGCCGCTCGGCGCCGAGATACGTTCCGATACCGAAGGCTTCCTGGCGCTGTCGCACAACGGCATCTTTGCGCTGTTCGCACAGGATCTCGATGAGGCCGAAAAGGCGCTGGTCTATGCGACGCAGGGGCCGATCAACGGCGCCGCCCTGGGCGGCACGCTCACCAAGGCCGCATGGCGCGGCCGGCCGACTTTCTATCTGATCGGCGATCAGGACCACGCCATCCCGCGCGCGGAGCAGGAGAAGATGGCGACCCGGATGAATGCCACCATCGAGCATGTCGACACCAGCCACGTCCCGATGCTGTCGAAGCCCGAGGCCGTCGCGAGCTTCATCCTGA
>NZ_JBAURI010001157.1:0-2615 GCF_049581145.1 Bradyrhizobium sp. | reverse complement strand
CGTCGGCAGTCATCTTGATATCATCGACCGGCTCGTCGAAGCCGGTATCGACATCAACAATTGCAACGACAACGGTGCGACCGCGCTGATGTATGCGGCGTCGTCGGGCCGCGACGCCGTGGTCGCGCGCCTGCTGGCGAACGGCGCCGATACCGAGCCGGAAACGCTGGATGGCTTCAGCGCGCTCGATATGGCCGCATCGGTCGAATGTCTCACACTGCTGCGCCATGCCGCGCGATCGCCGCGCGGGCCGGAAGCCCGATCATGAGCGTCATCGATCATGATTTCGGCCTGCAGGAGCGCCAGGCCGCGCGGCGCTTCACGAAGCTTCTGAGCCTCGACGCGCTGCACGAGGCCAATGTCCGCGCCAACCCCGTGCCCTATCTCGAACGGGCGAGCGAACGCATCTTTCAGCTCGAAAAGGCCCTGGTCGAGGCGGCGCAGGCCACCGCGCCGCCCGAAGGCGATCCTGCCCCGGCCGAAACAATCCTGGTCGACAAGGCTGACTACCAGCGCCTCCTGAACTGCCGCGCGATCATCGAGAAGGCGGTCGTCGAACTGGCGCCCGACGCTGAAGCGACGCCCGTGGCCAACAACCCCTGAGGACCGCTCGATGGCCGCGATGAAGCTCTATATGACGCCGGGGTCGTGCTCGACCGGAATCCACATCATCCTGGAAGAGCTGGAAGAGGTATTCGAAGCCCATATCGTCAACCTGCCGGCGGGCGATCATTTCAGGCCGGACTATGTCGCCATCAATCCGAAATCGACCATTCCCACACTCGTGCGCGGCGACGGCACCGCGCTCACCGAAGTACCAGCCATCGCCTATTGGTTGGCGCGGAGCCATCCGCGCGCCAGATTGTGGCCAGACGATGCGGACAGCGAATGCCGCCTGATCGAGGCGATGGCCTATATCGTCGCCACGATCCACGGCCAGGGTTTTGCCCGCATCTTCGCCACCAACACCTTTGCCCGCAATCCGGCAGACCATGAGTCCGTGCGCGAGCTTGGCCGCGACATTGTCGTCAAGGGCTTTGCCATCCTGAACGACGCGCTCGGCGGCAAGCGCTATCTCGCGGGCGATTTCTCGGTCGCCGACCCCATCCTGTTCTATGTGGAGTTCTGGGCCGACAAGACCGGTATCGCCTTGCCCGACAATCTCGCCGCGCATTACCGGCGCATGCTTGGACGTCCGGCCGTCGCGCGGGTGCTGCGCGAAGAAGGCTACAATCCGGCCAATCTCGCCAAATCATCGGCCCCTGCGCAACCGCTCTTCCGCCGCGATGAAACTTTACCGGGGTGAACGTGTCTCGATCGCTTCATCGCAGCCGCGCAATGTGTGAGTGGGACGATTTCGCGCTGTCGGCGGCGCGCATGCGCGCATTGCTGGCAGAAGAGCAGTCGGGGCGGATTTCACCTTTCCTGCTGCTCTCGGTGCCCGGCATCAGCGCGCGCGAGCATCGCGGCTGCTCCGAGCTCTGGGTGAGAGATCGCGTCACGGCCAGCCTTCCGGAACGCGACAGGCTTGCCTTCCGGTTCGATCTGGCGGCGCGCGAGAAGCTCCGGATCGGCTACTTTTCCAATGATTTTCACGACCATGCGACGTCAGAGCTGCTGGTCGAGACATTCGAGGCACATAATCGCGCGCGTTGCGAATTGCATGCCTTCTCGTTCGGCGCGGACGATGGCGGCGCCATGCGCCGCCGCATCGGCGAGGCCTTCGACGCCTTTCACGATGTCTCCGCGCTCAGCGACAGCGAGGTCGCGCGCGCCGTACACGGCGCCGGCATCGATATCCTGGTCGATCTCAAGGGCTACACGCTGGGCGCCCGGACCGGGGTCATGATGCTGCGTCCGGCACCGGTTCAGGTCAACTTTCTCGGCTATCCGGGAACGCTGGGCGCCGAGATCTGCGACTACATCATCACCGATCCCTTCATGACGCCGATGGCCGCCGCGTCCGACTATTCGGAAGCCTTCGCCTACATGCCGAATTCCTATCAGCCGCACGGCAGGACATGCGCGATCGGCCGCAAGCCGACACGCGCCGAAGCCGGCCTGCCCGAAACCGGCTTCGTGTTCTGCTGTTTCAACCAGGCCTACAAATTCACACCGCCGGTGTTCGATCTGTGGTGCCGGCTGCTCAATGCGGTTCCGGGCAGCGTATTATGGCTGCTCGGCACCGAACAGGCCGAGGGCAATCTGCGCGGCGAGGCGTTGCGCCGTGGCGTGTCGCCGCATCGCCTCGTGTTCGCCCCCAACATGGAGCAGAGCGCGCATCTCGGCCGGCTGCAGCTTGCCGATCTCGTGCTCGATACCGCGCCCTACGGCGCACACACGACGGCGAGCGACGCGCTGTGGGCCGGCGTGCCGATCGTGACCTGCGTCGGCGATACCTTCGCGTCACGCGTTGCCGGGAGCCTGCTGCACGCGATCGGCCTTCCCGAACTGATCACCGATAACGAGGACGACTATCTCGCCGTCATCCTGGCGCTGGCCGCCGACCAGGGCTTGCTGGCGGCGAGCAGGGCCAAACTGCGGCGCAATCGACTGACCACGCCGCTGTTCGATGTTGCAGCCTACACGAGGGCGCTGGAAGATCTCTACGAAAC
>NZ_JBAURI010001156.1:0-21625 GCF_049581145.1 Bradyrhizobium sp. | reverse complement strand
GCCCAGGTCCCGGGAGACCAGCGCGATCTCGGCCTCGGCGACCACGCACCTGGCGCGGGCCACGGCCTCTCTCGGACCGAAGGCGCGCGCCGCCCGTTGCAACAGAGCCTTGGCGCGAACGAAGTCGCCGAGCCGCGCCATCGCGATGCCGCGCAGCGCAAGCGCAGGCGCATCGTCACGCAGGGCGACCCATTTCAACGCGCCGATGGGGTCACCCGCCGCGAGCGCGCGCGCCGCCGCCGTGATCAGCGAGTCCATGCGAATCCCGCCACACTTGTCACTCTCGCCGTTCGATGTCCGGTCCTAATCTATCACATGACGACAGGCCAGTGATTCACGGCAAGGGGCCACGCTCATGGTCGACTGGACGATGCTTTCCCCAACGTTTCTCGCGGCCATGGTCGAGTGGGCCGGGGCCATGGTGACGGTGCTTGCGGTCGGCCCGTCCGACGCGACGGACAGCGAAGCGAGTGAAGACCGATGACGGAACAGATGGTTACGACGAGCGATGTGCTCGTGGTTCGATCTTGCCAAACAAGCCGTGACGAGATGAGGAAGCTTGAAACCGCGGATGTCCCTGTCGGAGACGGCCGCGTGGTCGCCGTTGGTGCGGCCGATTGGCTGTCGCTTGCGGCCGCGCCAACCTTCGCCATTATGGCGCTGGTCACGCATGGTCTTGGCGGACCGCCCGATCTGCTTTGCGCTGCAGCGGCAGGTCCGTGGCCGTTGAGTGGAATGGTTCCGATGTACGTGCTGATGAGCGCTTTCCATTTGGCGCCCTGGATGAGGTTGATCTCCGATTTGCGAGACTGCGGCTGGCGGGCGCCGCTGCGCTCGGCGAATTGTCGGACGCCATGAGCATTTACGCGATTGATTGGCGTGACCGGCACGCTCACACACCTCAAATCCTATCCGGTCGGCAAGAAGCCGGATTGGGTTGAGTTCGCGGCGTTTCGCTAACAGCCGGCGCACGATCCAGACGAGCTAGTCCTCGCTCGGTCGCGCGGCGCGAGCCGAACTCTGACCGTCGGCCGCGTCACAGCCTGCCGCATGAGCGGACTGCGCCGCATCCTGGTAAGTCCCGCGGCATGCCGGTGAGTCCGGCGCAAATTGCCGCTTGTTGTCGGCCTTGCGCAGGGCTGACTGCAGCCGAAACGGCGCAGGCTGCGTCCCCACGGGCTGTCATCGTTGCTGCTGATGATGAAGTCCTGCGTGGAGCGTTCAACATAACTGACGTTGAACATGTCACTTTCCCCGAGATAATGGCCGGAATTGCCCGGCGGTTACGAAAGCAAACTGCGCGTCAAAATTGCAACGGCGATTCAGATTGTGTAGACACCAAGCGAGAGCCCGAGTTTGCCAACGACAACAATGATCTGCCGTTTTCGCCAGCAATCGGGATGCGCGGCTTACCCCGTGTCGAGACCCCATATGTAGAGCCCTTTCCCATTCGTGTTCCAATGCATCCGCTTGATCATCCCATCTGGACCGCCCTGACGACGCGCCAACACGCTTTGGCCGAAGGCGGCGTGCTGGCGCGGCGCTATCCGCCCGCGATTGCGCCGTTTGCCGCGATGTCGGAAATGTCACTGGAGCATTTCGCCGCGCTGGGCGCGCTGATGTCGCCATCCGACATCGCCGCCTTGTTCACGCCTGATATCGTGACCGCTCCCGATGCGTTCAAAGTCGTGCTTGCCGAGACCGTTGAGCAGATGCTCGGCACGCCTGCCGAGACGGCGCTTCCCGGGATCGAGTCCGTCACGCTCGGCGCGGCCGACGTTCCGGCCATGATGGCGCTGACCGAATTGACCAGGCCCGGACCCTTCAGCGCACGAACGCATGAATTGGGAACGTTTCTCGGGATCAGGATCGACGGCCGCCTGGTCGCGATGGCGGGCGAGCGCATGAGACCGGCCAATTATACCGAGATCACGGCGGTCTGCGTGCATCTGGACTACCGCGGCCGCGGCTACGCGCAGCACCTGCTCGGCGCGGTTGGCCGCCAGATTGTGGCGCGCGGCGCGATTCCATTCCTGCACGTCTTTTCCAGCAATAGCTCGGCGATCGCGCTCTACCGGCGGCAAGGCATGGAGATCCGCCGCCGCCTCTACGTGACCGCGTTGCAGTTGAAGTCCTAGCCGTCACGCTCCGGTCGCCGGACATGGCTGACGATCAAGGGCCTCATTCTCCGATCTGGCCGGCCTGCAGCGAGCCTGAAGCGACAGCCTTTCCGTGACTCGACCCAACAGGGCTTACCGGGTCGTCATCCGCGCTGAAACGAAGCCGCCCCGCGCCGATGCGCAGGCGAAGGTGACGGTGTGTCCTGAGATAGCGGATGCCGACGATCGCGGCGGCAAAGCCTGAGGCGGCGCCGAGGCCAAGCGCCCAGCGCGGGCCGAATCTGTCGGCCACCCAGCCGACGATCGGCGCGCCAAGCGGCGTGCAGCCGAGCGCGATGGCGAGGCGGATCGCCATCACGCGTCCGCGCATCACGGGCTCCGTGCCCAATTGCATCAGGCTGTTGGTCGAATTCGAGAACGTCAGAGCCGACACGCCGATGATGACGAGCGCCAGGCCGAACAGCCAGGCACCGGGAGCCAGCGCAGCGAGGGTGCAGCCGAGCCCGAAGATGGCGGCGCCGACCACCAACAGCATGAAGCGGGGTTTTTCCCGTCCGGCAGCGAGCAGCGCGCCGGCGACCGTGCCGATCGCCATGATCGATGTCAGGACGCCGTATTGGCTGGCTCCGCCATGAAAGACGTCGACGGACATGGTCGAAATGAAGATCTGGAAGTTCAGTCCGAAGGTGCCGATCAAAAACAGCATCACCGCAATGGCTGTCAGGTCGGGACGGTGCCAGACATAACGAAAACCTTCGACCAAGCTGCCCCGCGTCCGGAATGCGCGCGCCTGGGTGTGAAGTTCGTCTGTGCGCAGCAGCGCCAGCGAACCGAGCACGGCGACAAAGGAGGCGGCGTTGATCAGGAACACCCAGCCCGAACCGACGGAGGCGATCAGGGTGCCGGCAATCGCAGGACCGATCATCCGCGCGGCGTTGAAGGAGGTGGAATTGAGCGCAACCGCGTTCGCCAGGTCGGCTTCGCCGACCAGTTCGCCGACAAAGGTTTGCCGCGCCGGCGAATCGAATGCCGTGACGCAGCCGAGCAGGAACGCAAAGACATACACCTGCCACAACTGGATCAATCCGCTGATGGTGAGGAGACCAAGCCCGAAGGCGAGCGCCCCCATCGCGGCCTGCGTGCCGAGCAGCAGCCTGCGCCGGTCGAGATGATCGGCGGCAAAGCCGGTCAGCGGCAGCAGTAGCAGATGCGGACCGAATTGCAGCGCCATGACCAGGCCCATGGCGGCCGCATTGTTGTGGGTCAGCTGCGTGAGCACCAGCCAGCCCTGGGCGATACGCTGCATCCATGTGCCCACATTGGATATGAGCGCGCCGCAGGCCCAGACCCGGTAGTTGAAGCCGTTCAGCGAACGAAAGGTGCCTTTCACCGCGCCTCCGTCTTGTCGAAAGGCGGATTGCCGCCGTTGAAGCGTCCGAATCTGCGGGCCATCGGCAGCGCCAGCAGCAGAATGCCCAGCCCGCAGGCGACCACATGTTCGGTGGAACGCAGATCGAAGTCGCCGACCCGACAGATCAGGAGGTAGCCGACCACAAGGTTGAAAAAACCCCACAGCACGTTGACCGTCGACGATGACAGGCCCTGGCCGGGCGGCGTCGCGAACGGACTTTGAAATGGACGCCCCATCACGCCGCTGACGAAATGCGGAACGGCGTTGGCGAGAAACGCTCCGCCGAACAGATAGGCCAAATCGTGAAGCCAGGTGTCGTGAAGCCAGGTGTCGTGAAGCCAGGTGTCGTGAAGCCAATTCATGGTCGGGCGCTCCTGTTTGCGAGCAGATCGATGATTTCGCCGGTGGTGCCGGTTTCGCCCAGCCGCGGGAAGATGCGCCTGACGCTGTTATCGTGGGCATCCGGATTCGTGTCGGTCATGGCATCGATGGCGAGCACGACGTTGAAGCCGAGTTCGTGGGCGTGACGCGCGGTCGACTCGACACCGGCGCTGGTGGCGACCCCGGCAATCACGACCTGGGTGACGCCGCGCTCCTTCAGATGCGCTTCCAGGTCGGTGTTGGTGAAGGCGCCCCAGGTATGCTTGGTGACCAGGTGGTCCTGTGACTGTTGGTTCAGTTCGGGGACGAGTTCGGTCCATCCGGAAGGAAACGCGGCGACCCTCGGCGGCTGTTCGGTTCGACCGGGCGCGCCCGCATCGACATTGACGAGGACGACGGGCAGATCGCGCTGGCGAAAGTGATCGGCGAGCGCACTCGCATGCTTCACCACCTCGCCGATGGGATGCGCGGCCGGACGCGAGACGATGCCTTTTTGCAGATCGATCACGATGAGGGCAGGGGTCTGGTCGATCAGAGTGATGGTCACGGAGCCGGCTTTCTGTTGTCGGCGTCGGGTAGCGCCGGTGTAACGTGAACACGCGCGACGTTCATGACTCGGCCAACCTCTTGATCAGCGAGGCTGCGGCGATCAGGGTTTGCTGTTCGGCCGGATCGAACTGCTCCATGGCAGCCAGCAACCATTGCCGCTTGGCGACATGCCGCTGACGTCTCGCCTCGACGCCGTCGGGGGTGAGCTCGAACAGCACCTGCCGGCCGTCGGTCGGATGAGGCCGCCGCCGCACCAATCCTGCCTGTTCGAGATCGGCAAGGGTGGTTCCCATCGATTGCGGCTTGACGAACTCGGAGCGTGCAAGCTCGGCCGTCGTCATCGCCCCCGTCTTTTCGATCCGGGCCAGCGTTGCAATCTGCGACCAGGACAGCTCGCCCGGGTTTGCTTCCAGGCGCAGCCGGCGAACCAACTGCCCGATCGCCAGCGAAAGCTCGGTCACTGCCGTTTCCGCGGGGCCGAGCCCGCCAAGAGTGTCATTCATGATGGCAGTTTACATATCAACAGATAAACTTGCAAGTTGATCTTGCCAGTTATCCTGTGTAAATCGGCGAGCATGACGTTTTTGACGGGCAACGAGATTCCGGCTGCGATTGAGTGACGGGGTTACAGGGCCGGTGAAATGGGGCGGCAACTCGCCGCGCTTTGGCACGGCACCCGTATGCCGAGAGCCCTTTTTCGGTATTGGCCGTTGCCACAATCAAAAGTAGAATGAAGTTGACCAGGATATTGTCGTTGCGAGGCGAATTTCGTCCGATAGCGTCAACGCAACAAAGCCGATTTTTCCGCGGATTTCTTTTGAATCCTGGCCGATTTTTTTCGGTCGATCTCCTCAATAGTCGAATAGGGAGGTCGTCAATGAGCCTGAACGCGCTCACCATCCTGATCGATTGAGGGCGAACAAGGCATCCTCAACGAAGACTCGGGTCTGCGCCACGCGACCTGACGACAGCACGTCGGCGACCGGCTTGACCGCCCGCAAGCGTCGTGCGTTCCGATGGCAGCGCCCCATTCTTGAAATCGCAGAGAGCCAACGCTGCGCGCCACCCGCCAGGGCGGTATCTGTCGATACCGTCCGTGCCGCTCTTGATCGTCGCCGCGGCGGATGAGATGACTGCGGCCGTAGCGAGATAGCGCAGGCATTCAGCAATGACCCCGACCATTTACGGCATCAAGAACTGCGACACCATCAAGAAGGCGCGCGCCTGGCTCGACAGCCATGGCGTGGCCTACGATTTCCATGACTACAAGGCGGGGGGCATCGCCAAGGACAAGCTGCAGCAATGGAGTGATCAACTCGGCTGGGAGATATTGCTCAACCGCGCCGGCATGACATTCCGCAAATTGCCCGACGCCGACAAGGAGGGCCTCAATGAGAAGAAGGCCCTCGCCTTGATGCTGGCGCAGCCCTCGATGATCAAGCGGCCGGTGCTCGAACTCGGCGGCAAGCTCCTGGTCGGCTTCAAGCCGGACATCTACGCCACGGAAGTGAAGAGCGAGACGTGAAAACCGAGAGCTGAAACATCGAGGCGTGAGGGCGCGAGGCGGAGAGACGATGACGCCCTCCGTCTGGCCGCATCACGCCGCGCTCTTCGCTTCTTCGCGCGGCATCGCGGCGGCCTGAAGCGGTCCGAACAGCATGCGATCTTGCATCGCCTCGAAGGTCGCATCGGCGTTGGTCTCCCTCGTGACCAGCGATAGAGCTATCGCCACGCAGAACGACAACGGCATACAGATGATCGCGGGATTGCGCAGCGACACGAACCACCAGGCACCCTCGATCTGCGACAGCTGCTTGCCCAGCACGTCGACCTGGATGGTCGGCGACAGACAGATCAGGGCCAGGGAACTCGCCGTTCCCACCAGGATGCTGGCGACCGCGGCGGAGGTCGTGAAGCGGCGCCAGGTAATGGCGAGCACGAGCGAGGGGAAATTCGCCGCGCAGGCGATCGAGAAGGCGAGGCCAGCCATGAACGCGACATTCTGGCCCTCGAACGCGATGCCGAGAATGACGGCGAGCACGGAAATGACGATGGTGGCGACGCGCGCGACCTTGAGCTGTTCGGTCTCGGAGGCAATGCCGTTCCTGACCACGTTGGTCCAGACGTCGTGACACAGGGTGGCAACACCCGATAGCGTCAACCCTGCAACGACGGCAAGCATGGTTGCGAACGCCACCGCGCAGATGAAGCCGAAGAATGCGTTGCCGCCGACAGCCAGGGCGAGCAGTGGAGCGGCCATGTTGCCGCCGCCGCCGGCTTTGGCCACGGTCTCGGAGCCGACCAGCACCATCGCGCCGAAGCCGATGATAAAGACCATGAGATGGAACACCCCGATCAGGCCTGTCGCGTAGAGGATCGACAGCCGCGCCGCCTTGGAATCCTTCACGGTGTAAGCCCGCATCAGGATGTGCGGCATCGCCGCGGTGCCGAACATCAGGCCGAGCCCGAGCGAAATCGCATCCCATTGTCCCGATACGACCCTGGATCCCGGCTCAAGCACCCTGACCCCATATTTCTGTGAAGCGGCCGCGAACAGTTTCAGCGGGTTCATGTCGAAATGCGTCAGCACCAAAAGTGCGAGCAGCACCCCGCCCGCCATCAGAAGCGCCGCCTTGACGACCTGCACCCAGGTGGTCGCCAGCATGCCGCCGAACAGCACGTAGATCAGCATCATGCTGCCCACCAGCACGACCGACCAGTTGTAGGGCAGGCCGAACAACAGCTTGATCAGCGACCCCGTCGCGACCATCTGCGCGATCAGATAGAACAGGATGACGGCGAGCGTTCCGATCGCGCCGGCAAGCCGCACCGGCCGTTGACCGAGGCGGTAGGCGACGACGTCGGCAAAGGTGAAGCGGCCGACGTTTCGCAACGGCTCGACGATCAGGAACAGGATGATCGGCCAGCCCACCAGCCATCCGATCGAGTAGATCATCCCGTCAAAACCGTTCGAGGTGACTATCCCGGCGATTCCGAGCAGCGCGCCGGCGCTGAGGAAATCCCCCGCCAGCGCCCAACCATTCTGCCAGGGCGTGACTTCGCCGCCGGCGGCGAAGAAATGTTCGGTGGTGCGGGTGCGCCGCGCGGCCCAATAGGTGATCAGCAGCGTCAGCGCCATGAAGGCGAAGAAGAAGCCGATGGAAATGATGCTGTTGCCCATCGTCGTCATCCCTTAACGGCCGAGTTCGCGAATGCGCGCGTCGAACACACGGTTCGCCCACAGCACGTAGACCAGGCAAAGCACGAAAGAGGTGATGATGACGAGCGGACCAAGCACGATAGCGAGCGACAGGCCGGGCGCCAGCATGGTCCCGAGCAGCGGCTTGTCGAACGCGAACAACCCCATGAAGCCGAAATAGACTGCGACCATCGCCGCGCTCAGGACCAGCGCAAGCACTCGCTGCTTCTTGGCCAGAGCGGCGCCACGCGGCGCCGGATTGGCATGGTCCGGGATCTTTGCGCTCACATCGCCTCCAAGTTTTCGGCCCACAAGTTTTCGGCCCAAGGGTTAGGTAGCATTTGCTGCCACGCCGCTGGCTTGCGCATTGGCAGCCGCGTCAAGCTTCCGCCGCGCCCGCCGCAAAAGGAACTACGGATTCTTGCAATCCGCCGTGCGCAGCTCCGGCACGCTGTCTGCCGAGGTGACTTGCGAGCTGAGCTGCAAGCCCATCTGCAGGCCGACCTGCATGTCCGGATCCTGCTTCATGGTGTTGGTCAGGAAGCTGCGGACGGCGCGAATGCGCGGGGCAAATTGCAGGTCGCCGTGAACGTTGAGCCAGACTTCGCGGGTGGTTGTCGCAAGGCCCGGAAGAACGGGAACGAGGTCTGGCCGGCCGGCGGTGGCAAAGCTCGGCAGCAGCACGATGCCGAGCCCGCCTGCCGCCGCATTCATCTGGGCGATCATGCTGTTGGAATGAAAGGCAATGCGCGGCTGTTCGATGATGTCGGCGAGCCAACGCACCGAATCCACCTGGATCAGGTCCTCGATATAGGACACGAACCAATGATCCTGCAGCTCGCGCAGGCTCCTGGGTGTACCGTGGCACTCGAGATAGCTCTTGCTGGCGCAGAGGCCGAGCCGGAACTTGCCGATCCGTTCGGAGATCAGGCCCGGACCCGGCGGTCGGAAGAAGGAAACGAACAGATCGGCCTCGCGCTTGTGGACATAGACCGTCTGAGCCGAGGTCACGAGTTCGACGGTCAGCCGTGGCGCGAGCCGGCGCAGATGGCTGAAACGTTCTGCAAGATAGAGCGAGGCGATGCCTTCCATGGTCGCAAGACGCACGGTTCCCGTCAGCTCCTCTGTGTCCCCGGCGCTGGCTTCCTCGCGGATGGCGATGACCGCGCTCTCGATCCGCTCGGCATGGCGCAACAGCCGTTCGCCGGTGTCGTTGAGTTTGAGGCCGGTGCGGTGACGTTCGAATACGGCGACGCCGAGCGAAGCTTCCATCTGCGCAATGCGCCGGCTCACCGTGGAATGGTCGAGGCGCAACCGCTTGGCGGTCTGGCTCAGATTGCCGGCGCGGGCAGCGTGCAGGAAGACCCGCAGATCGTCCCAGTTGAGGGTGTCAAACATCACGACGTTCCATCTATTGATCTGCGGGATATTGCTGCAATTCCTGTTCCAGATCGCTGGATGCGATCCGCCGCAACGCGCCTTGCGACAATCCCTATGCGCGTCGGCTGGATGAAAGTGATAGCGCTGCAATCCCCCAGGAAACCCGAGAGCGGACGCCCCAATGCTTGCTCGCTTCAAGGCTGCCGCAGTCCATGCTGCACCCGTCTTTCTCGATCGCCATGCGACCACGGAGAAGGCGGTCGCAATCATGCGCGAGGCCGCGAGGGCCGGTGCCGAGCTGATCGCGTTCCCCGAAACCTACGTGCCGGCCTTTCCGGTCTGGTCCGCGCTATGGGCGCCGATCGACAATCACGACCTGTTCTTCCGCATGGCCGAGCAATCGGTGCTGGCGGACGGCCCCGAAGTCGCGCGGATCTGCGCGGAGGCGCGGGCGCTCGGCATCACCGTCTCGATAGGCATCAGTGAGCGCTCGCCGGTCAGCGCCGGCGGTATGTGGAATTCGAACCTCTTGATCGGCGAGACTGGCGAGGTTCTCGTTCATCACCGCAAGCTGGTGCCGACATTCTACGAAAAGCTGATCTGGTCATCGGGTGACGGCGCCGGTCTCAAATTGGCCGACACGAGGCTCGGCCGGATCGGCTGCCTGATCTGCGGCGAGAACACCAATCCATTGGCTCGCTATGCGCTGATGGCGCAGGGTGAGCAGGTGCACGTCTCGAGCTGGCCGCCGATGTGGCCGACACGGCGGCCCAGCGGCGGCGGCAATTTCAACAATGTCGCCGCCAATCGCATCCGCGCCAGCGCGCACTGCTTCGAGGCCAAGGTATTCGGCATCGTTACCGCCGGCTACATGGATGCGGCCATGCGCGAGGTTTTGGTCGGACGCGATCCCGCAATCGCCGAGGTGATCGATCAGACGCCGCGTGCGGCGAGCTTCTTCGTCGATCCGACCGGCGAGGTGATGGCGGATGTGCTGCAGGATGACGAAGGCATCGCCTACGCGGAGATCGACCTCAACCGATGCGTCGAGCCGAAGCAGTTTCACGACGTGGTCGGCTATTACAACAGGTTCGATATTTTCGACCTCTCGGTCAATCGAACCCGGCTGACGCCGGCAACGTTTCACGACGATGCACCTGCTGCAGAGCCGACGCCGAGACCCGCCGATGCGGCTGCGGGCCAGGGGGGCGATGAATCTTCGTCGAAATGCCGCCCACGACCTTAACTCCCGGTGAGCGGGCTGCCATATCAGGCGTCATGCTGGTGTCCGCAGACGATCTCGAAAAAAGCCTCGCAGCCATTGGCGCCAGCGCCGCCGGCGACCGCGAAGGCATCTTCGGCCCTGCCTCGATCACCTGGCAGGTCGACCGGGAAGCCGCTGTGTTTCTCGGCGCCGGCCGCGCATTGCTGCTGCAATTGGCGCATCCTTGGGTCGCCGCCGCGATCGCCGATCAGTCGCGGGTTTTTGCCGATCCGCTTGGGCGCTTCCATCGGACGTTCAATGTCGTGTTCACGATGGTCTTCGGCACGTCCGATCAGGCGCTCGCGATGGCGCGCCGGCTTCACCAGCGCCACGCCGTGGTCGAAGGGGTTCTGCCGACGGCAGCCGGCTCGTTCGCGGCCGGCTCGCCCTACTTCGCCAACGAGGTCTCGGCGCTGCGCTGGGTCCACGCAACGCTGGTGGAGTCGGCGTTGTTGGCCCACGATCTGGTGCTGCCTCCACTCGCGGACGATGCGCGCGAACGCTATTGGTCGGAGGCCCGGCTGTTCGCGGCGCTGTTCGGTATTCCGCCGGACAGCCTGGCGCCGGATTGGAGGTCGTTCATCGCCTATACCCAGGCCATGACGGACTCCGATGTCCTGACCGTCAGTCCCGCGGCGCACGATATCGCGCTGCAGATCTTCTCCGGCGCCGCCGGGCGCCTGCGGCCGCCTTTGTGGTACCGGGCCCTGACCGCCGAAATTTTGCCCGAGCGATTGCGGATCGGCTACGAACTGCCGTTCACAGACGCGGAAAGTCGCAGTGCGGGTCGCGCGCTGGCGTGGATACGGCGCATTTATCCCGCGCTGCCCGAGCGGTTGCGCACGGTCGGCCCGTATCAGGAGGCGCAGGCGCGCATTCGCGGCAACAATCGAACGTCGCTCGCCACGCGATGGCTCAACCGGCTTTGGATCGGTCAGCCCCGCATGGGTGTTCCGGCACGTGCGGGAGCGGTGGACATGTCCAGGCGGCGCGAGCGAGGCCGCGCCGGATAAAAATCGGCGAGAGGACGGGCAGGTGCCGCGGCTTGCGAAGCGTGCATATAGACAAGTTTGCCAGGGCTGCTGCAGCCGCTGGCAGCATAATCTCGGCAATATCTACCTAGCTGAATTCGATCGCGTCACAGGGCGGAATGCGGCCCGGCATGCGATGGAACAGATCGCGATCGATTACCGCGCGAAGCTTCGGCGTCGGCAAGGTGTCATTTCCTCGCATCAGGTTGTCGATCTCGAATCCGCCATCCTCGCTGATCGTCTTCAGCGACGCAATGACATGCGTGACTCTGCCGCCCCCCGAGAACGGCAACAGCAGCCGCTCATATGCGACGATTCGTCCATAAATGTCATCGATGTCGGAGACGGTGTAAACCGGCAGCGCGCGCTGTACGCATTCGTCATAGACCGGCATCACGATGGCCGCGAGCCTCGGGCCGACATACTCGTCGAGCCGCCGTCCCTTGCCGGTGTGGCCATAGGCCGCCGCCATTCGCGTCCCCTCGCTCTCGATGGTCAGGCGCACAGGCCGTTGCATGACATCGACCGTGTAATAGACGAGGTCGCCCAGCTCTTCGGCAAGCCGTTCAGGCTGATAGTCGTCGATCGGAGGAATCCGCTGCTCGCGGGCATAGAGTCGCAGCCAGCTGTTCAGGAGGTCGCGCTGCTTGATCGATTTGACGACGAATGGCGTGGCGCTGTCGAAATCCATGGTGAAATCTGAAGCTCAAATGCAAAGCCGCGAATATCGCGAAATATCGCTCGAAGAGGAAAATTTTCCATGAACGGCGTGGCGGTCCGCGGAACAGCGTTAACGATTGCGACCGACTCGCTGGAAGCCCCGGCGACTGGCCCTCCTGATCCTGCCCGGGCTCGCGTGCCGGCGGTATCCCGCGAGCTTCCGGCTAGGCTTTTGAGCTTTCCACCTTGCCTAACCGGGCCCGCCTCCGGCATATTCGCGCCGCACGCGGCAATCCAGGACGGTTTCCCGGGCGTCCTTTGGGGACCTGCCGGTGAGACAAGAAAAAGCCGTGTGCGGAGGTGTCGCGCAAGGCAGGGGGAAATTTGTTTGGCTGATGAGTTCATTCTCGAAACCCACGGATTGACCAAGGAATTCGCGGGATTCTTTGCCGTTCGTGATGTTTCACTGAAGGTCCGCCGTGGCAGCATTCACGCATTGATCGGTCCCAACGGGGCCGGCAAGACGACGTGCTTCAATCTCTTGACCAAGTTCTTGCGGCCGTCCTCCGGGCAGATCCTCTATAAGGGGCAGGATATCACCGCCTCCGCGCCGGCTGACGTGGCGCGGCTCGGCCTTGTCCGCTCCTTCCAGATCTCGGCGGTATTTCCCCATCTGACCGCGCTCGAGAATGTGCGGGTCGCGCTGCAACGCCAGCACGGTCACTCCTTCGATTTCTGGCGCTCGAAATCGGTACTCAACCGCTTCAACGGCCGCGCGCTCGAGCTTCTTAACGATGTCGGGCTGACCGAGTTCGCCAATACGCCGGCGGTCGAGATGGCTTACGGCCGCAAGCGCGCGCTCGAGATCGCAACCACGCTGGCGCTCGATCCGGAGATGATGCTGCTGGACGAGCCGATGGCCGGCATGGGCCATGAGGACATCGACAAGATCGCGGCCCTGATCAAGCGCATTTCAGCCAAATATACCATCCTGATGGTCGAACATAATCTGAACGTCGTCGCCAATTTGTCCGACATCATCACCGTCCTGACCCGCGGCCAGGTGCTTGCGCAGGGCAATTATGCCGAGCTCTCCAAGGACGAGCGCGTCAAGGAAGCCTATCTGGGAGCCGGTCATGCCTGATTTGCAAATGGCCGACGCGCGGTCCGCGCCATCCCCGGCCGCTGCGGGACAGATCTTGAGTGTACAGAATCTGCAGGCCTGGTACGGCGAATCCCACATTCTTCACGGCATGAATTTCGACGTGAACGCGGGCGAGGTGGTCACCCTGCTCGGACGCAATGGCGCCGGCAAGACCACCACGCTGAAGTCGATCATGGGGATGCTCGGCAAGCGCACTGGCTCTATCCGTTTCAACAACCACGAGATCATCCGCACTTCGTCCGACAAGATCGCGCGGCTCGGCATCGCGTTCTGCCCGGAGGAACGAGGGATTTTCTCGAGCCTCGATGTGCGCGAGAACCTGCTGCTGCCGCCCGTTGTGCGCGCCGGCGGGCTGTCGCTCGACCAGATCTTCGACCTGTTTCCCAATCTGAAGGAGCGGCTGAACAGCCAGGGCACCAAGCTGTCGGGCGGCGAACAGCAGATGCTGGCGATCGCTCGCATCCTGCGCACCGGGGCGAGCTTTCTGATGCTGGACGAGCCGACCGAGGGCCTCGCACCCGTCATCATTCAGCAGATCGGCCACACCATCGCCCGGCTGAAGAAGGAGGGCTTCACGATCCTGCTGGTGGAGCAGAATTTCCGTTTTGCCTCGACGGTCGCCGACCGCTACTACATCGTCGAACACGGCAAGGTCATCGATGGCTTCGCCAATTCGGAGCTGCAGGCCAACATGGACAAGCTGCACACCTATCTCGGCGTCTGAAACAGACAACAAGCATTCAACGTGAAGGCCATTGCCATGAAGCCAAAATCCATCGCGTCCCTGCTGCTCGGCGCCGCGCTGACACTGATGGCCGCGGGCGCCGCGTCCGCCGACGACAAGGTCGTGAAGATCGGCGCGCTGTCCGACCAGTCCGGACTTTACGCCGACCTCGGCGGCCCCGGCTCGACCCTGGCCGCGCAAATGGCGGTCGAGGATTCCGGCCTGACCAACAAAGGCTGGACGATTAGCGTCATCTCGGGCGACCATCTCAACAAGCCCGATGTCGGCGTGGCTGTGGCGCGGCAGTGGCTCGACGTCGAAAAGGTCGACGTCATCGTCGACGTGCCGAATTCCGGGGTTGCGCTCGCGGTCTCCAATATCGTCAAGGAGAAGAACGCCGTCCTGCTCGACTCCGGAGCCGGCACCTCCGACCTGACTAATGCCCAGTGCACGCCGAACACCATTCATTGGACCTACGACACCTACACGCTGGCCCACGGCACCGGCTCGGCGCTGACCAAGAGCGGCGGCGACAGCTGGTTCTTTCTGACCGCCGACTATGCCTTCGGCGCGGCGCTGGAGCGCGACACCACGGCCGCCGTGCAGGCGGCGGGCGGCAAGGTGATCGGCGACGTCAAGGCGCCGATCAGCACCTCGGATTTCTCCTCCTTCCTGCTGCAGGCGCAGGCCTCGAAGGCGAAGGTCATCGGGCTCGCCAATGCCGGCGGCGATACCACCAACTCGATCAAGCAGGCGGCCGAGTTCGGCATCACGGGCGGCGGCCAGAAGCTCGCCGCGCTGCTGTTGTTCATCACCGACGTCAACTCGCTCGGGTTGAACACTGCGCAGGGCCTGAATTTCACCGAAACGTTCTACTGGGACATGAACGATGCCAGCCGCGCCTTCGCCAAGCGCTTCCAGGAGCGTATGAAGAACCACGGCATGCCGACCATGGTTCATGCCGGGGTCTATGCCAGCCTGTTGCATTACTTCAAGGCACTGGAAGCGCTCGGCGGCAATCCGCATGACGGCGCCAAGGTGGTCGCCAAGATGAAGGAGCTGCCGACCGACGATCCGCTGTTCGGCAAGGGCAGCATCGAGCCGAACGGCCGCACCATTCACCCGGCCTATCTGTTCGAGGTCAAGAAGCCCTCGGAATCCAAGGGGCCCTGGGACTACTACAAGCTCGTCGCCACCATTCCCGCCGACGAGGCCTTTACGCCGCTCGACAAGAGCACCTGTCCGCTGCTGAAGAAATGATCCGCTGGCGTCCGGCGGCATTCCGCCCTGGACCGCCGTTCGAGATGCCCGCGCCGAGAGAGAGAACATGCAAGCGCTTTTTGCCCAGCTGCTGGTGGGACTGATCAACGGCTCGTTCTACGCGCTGCTCAGTCTCGGGCTCGCCGTGATCTTCGGCATGCTCAACATCATCAATTTCGCCCACGGCGCCCTCTACATGATGGGCGCGTTCTGCGCCTATTTCCTGTTGAACATCACCGGCCTCGGCTATTGGCCGGCGCTGATCATCGCGCCCATCATCGTCGGCATTTTCGGCATGATCCTGGAGCGGACCATGCTGCAATGGCTGGCCGGCCTCGATCATCTCTACGGGCTGTTGCTGACGTTCGGCCTGGCGCTGATCATCCAGGGCGTGTTCCAGAATTACTTCGGCTCTTCGGGTCTGCCTTACTCGATCCCCGATGAGCTCAGGGGCGGCATGAATCTCGGCTTCATGTTTCTGCCGATCTATCGGGCCTGGGTGGTGATCTTCTCGCTCGTGGTCTGCTTTGCGACCTGGTTTCTGATCGAGCGGACCCGGCTCGGCGCCTATCTGCGCGCCGCCACAGAAAACCCCACGCTGGTGCGTGCCTTCGGCATCAACGTGCCGCGCATGATCACGCTGACCTATGGTCTTGGCGTCGGCCTTGCGGCGCTTGCCGGCGTGTTGTCGGCCCCGATCAACCAGGTGCGGCCGCTGATGGGCGCCGATCTCATCATCGTGGTGTTCGCGGTCGTGGTGATCGGCGGCATGGGATCGATCATGGGTTCGATCGTCACCGGCTTTGCGCTCGGCGTGATCGAGGGATTGACGAAATACATTTATCCCGAGGCCTCCAACACCGTGGTATTCGTGCTCATGGTGCTGGTGCTGCTGATAAAGCCGACGGGACTGACGGGACGGGCGGCCTGACATGACATCGATCACCGACGAAACCCTGCCGATCACGCCGCGTGCGATGCGCGATGAGATGATCGTGTTCGTCATCATGGCGGTGCTGCTGGCGATCGTGCCATGGACCGGCATCTATCCGTTCTTCGTGATGCAGGCATTATGCTTCGCGCTGCTCGCCTGCGCGTTCAATCTCCTGATCGGCTATGGCGGCCTGTTGTCGTTCGGCCACGCGATGTTTTTGGGAACGGCCGGCTATTGCAGCGCCCATGCGCTGAAGGTCTGGGGCCTGCCGCCGGAGCTCGGTATCCTGGTGGGCGTCGCCGCGGCTTGCGCGCTTGGCGTGATCACCGGCCTGATCGCCATCCGCCGCCAGGGCATCTACTTTGCGATGATCACGCTGGCACTGTCGCAGCTTTTGTATTTCATCTACTTGCAGGTGCCCTTTACCCACGGCGAAGACGGCATCCAGGGCATCCCGCAAGGTCATCTGTTCGGGATTTTCGATCTCGCCAATTCGACGACCCTTTATTATGTCGTGCTGGTCGGCTTCCTCGGCGCCTTCCTGCTGATCTATCGCACCATCAACTCGCCGTTCGGCGAGGTCCTGAAAGCGATCCGGGAGAACGAGCCGCGGGCGATCTCGCTGGGCTACAAGACCGATCATTACAAGCTGATGGCCTACATCCTGTCCGGCACGCTCGCGGGCTTTGCCGGTTCGCTCAAGGTGTTCGTCGCCCAGAACGCATCACTCACCGACGTGCACTGGAGCATGTCCGGTGAAATCGTCTTGATGACGCTGGTCGGCGGCCTCGGCACCGTGTTCGGCCCGGTGGTCGGCGCCTTCATCATCATCGCGATGCAGCAGTATCTGGCCGGTTTCGGCCAGTGGGTTACGGTGATCCAGGGCGCGATTTTCGTGCTCTGCGTGCTGACCTTCCGCCGCGGCATCGTCGGCGAGATTGCCCATCTTCTGAAGCGGTCGCTGTAGCCGACCTTCGCGTCCCGCCTCGGAAGAGTGCGCGCATCCTCCCATGGATGCAAAAGAGCCTCGCCTCGCACTCACCAGCCTGCCGCCCGGTGCATCGACGATGCGCCAAGATGCGCCGCGTGGGCGTTCGGGAGCACCGACAAGGCGGTGGATGGCGGGGTTCCAGAGACCCCGTCTGCCGGACTTTTCTCGTCAAATCGGTATATGACAGTTTTGTGACGTGCCGCTAGAAGCGGCCGTCCTTCAGAACGGTGGATCCTTCCATGCTGCATTGGTTTCGCGCTCTTCTGCCCAAGGAGGAGCGGTTTTTCGAGCTGTTCGCCCGTCACGCCCAGACGGTCGCGCAGGGCGCGGTTGCGCTGCAGGGCGTGCTGCGGGGCGGGGATGAAACGCCGGTGTTCTGCCAGCGGGTCAACCAGTTCGAGAACGAAGCTGACAATATCACCCGCGAGGTCCTAACGGCGGTGCGCCGGACCTTCATCACGCCGTTCGACCGCGGTGACATCAAGAACCTGATCACGGCGATGGACGACGCAATCGATCAGATGCAGCAGACCGCGAAGGCCGTGATCCTGTTCGAGGTGCGCAGTTTTGAACCGCTGATGCGGGAAATAGGCGGGCTATTGGTTGAATGCGCGACACTGGTCGGCCGCGCGCTGCCGCTCTTGCAATCGATCGGCCACAACGTCGGGATGCTGACCGCCATCACCGAGGAACTGACCAAGCTCGAAGGGCGCGTGGACGATCTGCACGATATCGGGCTGAAGGAGCTCTTCCTCAAGCACCGTAATGCCAACGCGATGGATTTCATCGTCGGCGCCGAGATCTACAAGCACCTCGAGAAGGTCGCGGACCGCTTCGACGACGTCGCCAACGAGATCAACTCGATCGTGATCGAGCAGGTGTAGCATCGTGACCATGACGCTCGGTCTTCCGGTCCTGACGGGGTTGATCGCCGTCGCGTTGCTGTTCGATTTCCTCAACGGGTTGCACGACGCCGCAAATTCGATCGCCACCATCGTGTCGACCCGGGTCTTGCGACCGCATTACGCGGTGGTCTGGGCGGCGTTTTTCAATTTCGTCGCTTTTATGGTGTTTGGGCTTCACGTCGCGCAGACCATCGGCACGGGGATCATCGAGCCCTCGATCATCGATACCCAGGTGATCTTCGCCGCCCTGATCGGTGCCATCGTTTGGAACCTCGTGACCTGGGGATTGGGCATCCCGTCATCCAGCTCCCACGCGCTGATCGGGGGGCTCGTCGGCGGCGGAATGGCGAAGACCGGGATTTCCGCCGCGGTGTGGAGCGGGTTGTCGAAAACGGTGCTCGCCATCGTGCTGTCGCCGCTGGTCGGAATGGTGCTGGCGATGGTGCTGGTCGCCATCGTCTCTTGGCTGGCGGCGCGTTCGACGCCGTTCGCGGTCGATCGCGCCTTTCGCATCCTGCAATTCGGCTCGGCTTCGCTCTATTCGCTCGGTCACGGCGGCAATGACGCGCAGAAGACCATGGGGATCATTGCCGTGCTGCTTTATTCCCAGGGCCGTCTCGGATCCCAGTTTTCGGTGCCGTTCTGGGTGGTGCTGTCCTGCCAGGCGTCGATGGCGCTCGGCACGCTGTTGGGCGGCTGGCGGATCGTCCGCACCATGGGACTGCGGATCACCAAGCTGACGCCGATGCAGGGATTCTGCGCGGAAACGGGCGGCGCGGCGACTCTGTTCATGGCGACAGTGCTCGGCGTTCCCGTCTCGACCACACACACCATCACCGGCGCCATCGTTGGGGTCGGCGCGGCGCGCCGCGCCTCGGCCGTGCGCTGGAACGTGGCGAGTTCGATCGTCTATGCCTGGGTGATCACCATACCGGCCTCGGCCCTTGTCGCCGCGCTGACCTATTGGACGGTGGCGTTGCTGCTGCGATAGGCGGCAATGCCCTGGATTGGCGTTGGCGCCGCGCACCCCTATATGAAGGGGCGTGCGGGCCGCCCTTGATTCGGCACGATTTCCCTGCCAAACGCACGAGCCCCAGCTTGGCAGCTCAAGCCTAGAAGCTTATGTCCGATCTCGCCGTTGCCGTCGATTCGTCGTCCCGTTCGCCACTCGCAGCCGAAGTGGCGCGCCGGCGCACGTTTGCGATCATCTCGCACCCGGACGCCGGCAAGACCACGCTGACCGAAAAGCTCTTGCTGTTCGGCGGCGCCATCAATCTTGCCGGCCAGGTCAAGGCCAAGGGCGAGCGCCGCAATACCCGTTCCGACTGGATGAAGATCGAGCGCGAGCGCGGCATCTCGGTGGTCACCTCGGTGATGACTTTCGAATTCGAGGGCCTCGTCTTCAACCTTTTGGACACGCCGGGCCACGAGGACTTTTCGGAAGACACCTATCGCACGCTGACCGCGGTCGACTCCGCGGTGATGGTGATCGACGCCGCCAAGGGCATCGAGGCGCGCACGCGAAAGCTGTTCGAGGTCTGCCGGCTCCGCGACATTCCCATCATCACCTTCATCAACAAGATGGACCGCGAAAGCCGCGACACCTTCGATCTTCTGGACGAGATCGAGAAGACGCTGGCGCTCGACACTACGCCGATGACCTGGCCGGTCGGCCGCGGCCGCGATTTTCTCGGCACCTACGACGTCAGGAGCGGCGGGGTGCGCCTGCTCGAGGGCGGCGGCGCCAAGACCGGCGCGGCGCAGCAGATCGACATCGCCGAACTCGGGCGCGTCAACGCCAATCTCGATGTCGGCGAGATCAAGGACGAGCTGGCGCTGGTGACCGAGGCCTGCAAGCCGTTCGAACTTGCGGCGTTTCGCGAGGGCCATCTGACGCCGGTCTATTTCGGCAGCGCGCTGCGCAATTTCGGCGTCGGCGATCTCCTGGAGGGCCTTGGGCAGTTCGCGCCGCCGCCGCGCGCGCAGGAGTCCGATCTGCGCAAGGTCGAGGCGGCCGAGCCGCGCATGAGTGCGTTCGTCTTCAAGATCCAGGCCAATATGGATCCGAACCACCGCGACCGTATCGCCTTTGCAAGGCTTTGCTCGGGCAAGCTTAGTCGCGGCATGAAGGCGAAACTGGTGCGCACCGGCAAGACCATGCCGCTGTCGAGCCCGCAATTCTTCTTTGCGCAGGACCGCTCGGTCGCGGATGAGGCCTTTGCCGGGGACGTCGTCGGTATTCCCAATCACGGTTCTCTGCGCATCGGCGATACCCTGACCGAAGGCGAGGACTTGACGTTTGTCGGCGTGCCGAGCTTCGCCCCGGAAATCGTCCGCCGGGTCCGGCTGACGGACGCAATGAAGGCAAAGAAATTGAAAGAGGCCCTGCAGCAGATGTCGGAGGAGGGCGTCGTGCAGGTGTTCCGTCCGCGCGACGGCGCGCCGGCACTGGTCGGCGTGGTCGGTCCGCTGCAGCTCGACGTCCTGAAGGCGCGGCTCGATGCGGAATATTCGCTGCCGGTCGAATTCGATGTCTCCGAGTTTCAGCTCGCGCGCTGGATTTCGTCCGACGACAGGAAGAAGCTGGACGCCTTCATCTCCGCCAATGGCTCCGGCGTCGCCGACGACGTCGACGGCGACCCGGTGTTTCTGGCCAAGAACGAGTTCTATCTCGGCTACACCAAGGAGCGCGCCGAGGGCATCACCTTCGCCAGCGTCAAGGACGTCAAGAAGAAGGTGTGAGGCGGCGCGCTGCCATTAAGCGAGACGCAGGGTGGGCAAAAGCGAAGCGTTGCCCACCATTCGCGATCTGATTTCACACGCGCGGATGTGAAGAGCCGCGGTCTTGCAGCCGGCCGGCTCGTGCATCAGTTTTACCGTGTTGCCTTCGAGGTTGGTGCATGTTGCGGCGCATCGTTATTGGTCTCGCTGTCGTCATCGCGGCGGTCGCGGTGGCTGGATCGGCGCACGCCAGGCACCGGCCGATCAATCCCGTTCCATTCTCGCATTCGCCCTGCAGCGTGCTGGATAGAGGGCCGTGCACGCCTTATTATTGCAGCCCGCTGCAGCGCGGGCCGTGCATTCCCGAGATCGATTATCCCTATGGCGAGAACCTGCAGCTGACGATCCAGACCGTGCCGGCGAAGGATGACGAGCCCAAATACCAGAAGCCCGGCCACGATCTCGACACCATCGGCGACCTGTTTGCGGAACTGCGCTCCTGCTGGTCGCCGCCGCCGCCCGATATCGCGCGCCAGGGCATGCAGATGTCGGTGCGCTTCAGCTTCAAGAGATCCGGCGAGATGATCGGGCATCCGCGCCTGACCTTCGCCACTTCCGGCGTACCGGCCGATACCCGCGAGACCTACCTCAAGGCCATCAACAGCTCGCTCGACGCCTGCATTCCCATGAAGTTCACGGACGGGCTCGGCGGCGCGCTGGCGGGCCGACCGATCGCGATCCGCTATGTCGACAATCGTGACCTCGGGAAGGCGTCGTCGGACAAGCAGTGATGCTTGCCGTCATTTCGGGGCGCGCTCGAAACCCAGGCCATCATTTCCGGGCATAGCCGGCCAAAGGACGGTGTCGCTTCCGCTCCCCTATGGCCGGCAATCCATCACCCTTCGAATGAGTCACTTGTCCGCCGGACGA
>NZ_JBAURI010001155.1:0-7961 GCF_049581145.1 Bradyrhizobium sp. | reverse complement strand
GGACCGGGCCGGTGACCGAGGACGTCAGCGTCGACCAGAACGCCCTGCTCCATTTGGTGTCCGCTTGCATGTGGTGATTTTCCGCGAAGGCGGCGACCTGGTCGTCCATCCTTTTTGGCGAATATTTGCCGTCGATCTCACCGGGCGAAATGTCTGCCCGATCGAGCAGGATCTGGGCTTTGACGACAGTGGGGTCGAACTGTTGGCTCGAAGGCGGCTCGGCAAAATCCGCGGCATTGAAGGTCGCGGGATCAACTTCGGCAGCAGTCGCCGCGAGTGGGAAAAAAGCCGCAATCAATATTGGGCCGAGCCTGGAGCCAAGCATTCACTACGATTCCGAATCCAAGCGGTTAAGGTGTCAGCAACCGCAAAATGGTCAACTCACTAAAGCGAGAATTTTGGTCAACCGCGCTGGCTCGCGGGAATGCGCGAAACCGCACCACGCGACAGGCCTTCGGCCAGTCGTTTCATGTCCTGGGATTTACCGCTTGCGATCAGGCGGCCAAATTCTTCCGGGGTAAACGGCAGCGGCGCATCCGAGGACTCGCGCATGCCTGAGCTAAAAAACCGTCTCAACCAAACCGTCAGTCGCCGCATCAGGCAATCTCCACCCGCCATGCAAACCCGCTCGGAGCTTCGCGGTTCCAAGCACCTGCGCAGCTTTTCGCGCCGGGCGGGATCATTCAGAAGCTCAAACACCGACCCGCTGATCAAACGAGTGGTGGTTTCCACCTGCGGCCGGCAGTAAAACAGCATCGACACCATTTCGTTTGGGCTGATGTATCCGCCCTCCATTTCGACCTTGACGAATTCGGCGATCAACCCCTCGCCGCCCTGCGCGCGGGCGACCCCGAGTTGATCTTCCATATAGCGCTTCATTTTCTTGAGCCCGGACAGCGCGCGCAAAATCGATCCGGTTGGTGAGTTTGGCTATCGAATTGGCATAGGCAATGAATGTTGGCCGATCAGCCAGGCAGGCCGAGCTGTTCTCTCGACGATGTCGCGTAAGCGATTGTGGTCGGGCTCGTCAGCGTTACGTCGCGGACTCCTTCAGCACGTGGGCGGCACCCGCATAGGCGTGGTGACCCAGACACGGCCGACGAGCGGGAATCGCGACGCCGCCACAGGGCCCGATGCCCCGAGCTTCGCGACGGCGGCTCCGGGATCGCGGAAGAAGGCTTCGCTTGCGAAATCGATCGCGCCGTTTGCAGGCCGGTCGTGCGCCGCATGGCGGCCGCAAGACGCGACGCGCGGTGTCCGGTCGCTATGCAAGGCACTCGAAGTATTCACGAAATCGTTATTCCCCGCAAAAATACGGTTAACCCCATTTTAACGCGTTTGCGACACTATGACACAGGGGTGACCATGACGGTCTGGGATGGTCGATGTTCGATACGATTATCTTGTTGACGGGTCCGGTGGAAATGGGGCCGTTGACGTTACTGCTGCGCGGGCACAACCCGCAGCTCATTATCCATCCGGCAATGTTGCCGGATGATCTGGCGGTGCTGGATGTGGCCACGCTCGGGCGTGCGCGGCTTCTTGCGTTCTCGACACCTGTGATTGTGCCTTCCGATCTGCTGGGTGCGCTCGGCTTTGGCGCCTACAACTTCCATCCCGGGCCGCCGCAATATCCGGGCTGGGCACCGGCGCATTTTGCCCTCTACGAGGGGGCGACCGAGTTCGGCACGACCCTCCATGTGATGGCCGACCGCGTCGATGCGGGGCCGATCATTGAAGCCACGCGGTTTCCGATTCCTGCCGATATCACCGTGCTTGGCCTCGAAGGGCTCGCTTACGCGCATATGGCACGATTGTTCTGGAAATTCGCGAAGGCATTGACGACCGACGCCGAGCCGTTGCCGACGCAGCCGTTGCAATGGGGTCCGAAGAAGAGCTCGCGTCGCGCCTATCAGGCGATCTGCAATATCCCGCTCGACATCAGCAAGGAGGACCTCGAGCGACGAATGCGCGTGTTCGGCGCCGACCATTTCGGCGTGGCGCCGACCATCAATCTGCATGGCGTGACCTTTCGCGCGCTGGTCTGATACGCGATCGCCCAGCCAACCGCGGGCGTGGCGCCCCAAGCCCCATACGATCATCGCCACTATCGGTGATCAGGCGAGCGACCTCGCCGGCGCCATGCCGAACGCGGCTTCAAGTTGCCGAACCTGCTCGTTCATCAAGTGAAGTCACGATCTCGCGCCGCAGGCAGCGGGGCTCGGGCGCAATCGCTCCTATCCCTCGAATGGCGGCGTACCGTGGGTATGGAACGACTCGATCGTCTTCAGGCCCCAAGCCTGGCCCTTCTTGCGCTCGTCCTCGGTCCACACGATCGGCTTCCAGTCCGGCGCCAGGATCAGGCGCGCGCCGGCGTTGGCGACTTCGACCCGGTTGCCGCCGGGCTCGTAGACATAGAGGAAGAAAGTCTGCTGGATCGCGTGCTTGTGCGGCCCGGTTTCGATGTGCACGCCATGCTCCAGAAAGATGTCGGCGGCGCGCAAAATCTCCTCGCGGCTGTCGAGCGCGTAGGTGACGTGATGGAAGCGCCCACGCTTGCCGTAATGGTCGCGGGTATAGGCGAAGTCGTAGCTCTTGTTCGACATCGTCATCCACATCGCCGCTTCCGTGCCGTCATTCAGCACGATCTGCTCGGTCAGCCGCAAGCCCAGATATTGCTCGAAGAAAAGGCGGTTGGCCTTGATGTCGACCGCGAGGCAATTGAGATGATCGAGGCGGCGGACATTGACGCCGCGCGCCGGAAAACGCTGCGCCTGGTTTTTCAGCGCAGGCTTCAATTCCGGCGGCGCCTGGTACCATTCGGTCTCGTAATAGAGCTCGACGATATGACCGTCCGGATCCCGGCAACGGAATGCTGGCCCCTGCCCCATGTCGCCATCGACCCAGCCGATCTCGAAGCCTGAGCCCTTCAGCGCGGCGACCCGGCGCTCCAGCGCCTGCGGGCTGCGCGCCCGCAGCGCCATGTGCTCCATGCCTGAGGTCTTCGATGCGGTCAGCTTCAGCGAATAGCGCTCGTAATCGTCCCAGCCGCGCAAATAGACCGAATCCCCCTTCTGCCCGCTGACGGTCATGCCCATCACGTCGACAAAGAACTTCTGGCTCTCCGCAGGCTTCGGCGTCAGCAGTTCCAGGTGGCCGAGATGGGCGAGATCGAAGATTGGTTCGGGAGTCATCGCGGTCTCCGGGGGCTGTGACTTGACGCACTTTCTAGCCCGAACCTGGTCGATGAGCCAGACACGCGTGGAAGACCAAGGCGGACGGATCGCAAGGCCTATCCCACCACGTGGCGCACGGCGGCCCGGGTCAGGAAGCGCAGCTTCTCGTTCAGGGGGAAACGCCCGAAACTGGTCTTCACCGTCCCCACCGTGAACGCGGTGCGCTTGGAGTAGTCGATGCGGATGCCGACGATGACCGGCCGGCCATGGCGTGCGATGTCGTTGGCGTTGCCGATCACGCCTGCGATCGCCGCATTGTCGTTCATCGGCAGATAGGCAGCTCCCGTGGCCAGCGCCACGCCTTCGATGTTGAGCTTGCCGATCGCGGTGCAGGTCTTGCGGTTGTAGGGGATGGATTGCGCCTGGCCGATCTGGGCCAGTTCGCCGTCATTGAAGACGTAATAGACGATGCCGAGGCCATTGGTCGTGGCGGTCAGGATCTCCATGCAGGTCATCATGAAGGCGCCATCGCCGACGATCGCCTGCACCGAGCGATCGGGGAATGCGAATTTGGCGCCGATCGCCGCCGGCACCGCATAGCCCATGCAGTTGAAGTCGGTCGGCAGGATCACGCTCTTCGCTGCGTGGATCGGCATCAGCTCGGCGGTGAGAAAGGTGTGATTGCCGTCGTCGATGGTCAGGATGCCGTCATCGCTCATCTGGCGCCGCAGCTCATCGAAGAAACGCGCGGGATTGACGATGTCGGCGACATCGTTGCGGTACCAGCTTTCGCGATAGGCGGCCTTGTCGCGCTTGATCCGCTCGCGCACCTCTGAATCGGCATTTCGCGGCGGCATTTTCGCCTCGATCTCCCCACGCAATTGCGTCAGCACCAACCCCGCGTCACCGACGATGCCGACCTTGGCGGGATAATTGGCGCCGATCGCCTTGGGATTGATGTCGATGTGAATGAGATTGTCCGGCACCTCGGTGCCGTAGCTGCCGGTGGCGATCTCGGCGAACCGCGTTCCAATCGCGACCATGCAGTCGCAGGCGGCAAAGGCATTCTGCGCCGCCGGCACCGCGGACGGGCCGAAGCCAAATCCGACATGCAGCGGGTGGTTGCCGGGAAATACCGAAAGCCCCTGCAAGGTGGTCGCGACCGGCGCGTCCAACCATTCGGCAAGACGGATGAGCTCGCTGGTGGCGTCGCGCGCGCCCCAGCCGGCGAAGATGCAGGGATGTTTGGCGTGCGCGAGCAACTCGGCCGCGCGTGCCAATTCCGTAGCCACGTCCAACGACTGCGCCTGCTGCGGCCTGAACTGCGGCAGTTCGCCGATCTCATCCGTCATGATCAGGATGTTGACCGGCAATTCGACGAACACCGGCCCCGGCTCACCGGAGGTCGCGATCGCATAGGCCTCGAACAAGGTCGGGACCACCTGATCGTGTCGCGTCACGTGGAACGTCGCCTTGGTCAATCCGCCCATGAACTTGTGGGTGTCCATCTGGTGCAGTTGATAGAGATGTCCCGTATCGGTACGCGGACCGCCTGATATCACCAGCATCGGCACGCCATCGAGAAAGGCCTCGCCGATGCCGCTGGCGGCCTGGGTCAGGCCGGCGGCGGGGACCAGCGTCAGCACGCCGATCGAATCCGACAGCCGCCCGACGGCATCGGCCATGAAGGCGCCGCCGCCTTCATGGGTGACGAGCACCGGCGTGATGCGGTTCGAATTGTTCAGGGCGTCGTATAGTTCGGTGGTGTGCACGCCGGGAATGCCGAAGGTGAAGCGCGCCCCGATCTGCTCGAGGGCGTAGACCGTCAGCCAGGCTCCGGTTCTCTTCATACTGCCCTCTCTCGCGATCGCCACTCATGTATTCGGGAACATGGTCCTGCCGTCGATCGACGCCGCCGCGATGCGGGCCGAAAGGATGCAGCCGCCGAGAAACGTCCCTTCCAGCGCGCGCCGGCCATGGACGCCACCGCCGCCGAAGCCAGCGGCTTCGCCGACTGCATAGAGGCCCGCTATCGGCCGCCCGGCCGTATCGAGCACCCTGCTCTCCAGATCGGTCTGGATACCGCCGAGGCTCTTGCGGCTGATGATGAATTCACGAACCGCGATCAGCGGCAATGCCCTTGCGTCATCGATCGGTTGAAACTTGCACAGCCTGACCCGGTCGCCGCGATACTGCCGTAGGCTGGCGATGCGGCGCAACTGCTCGTCGTTCATCAGGCTCGTCCCGCGGGCGATGGTCGCATCATATTGCGCGACGGCATCCCGCACGATGTCGAGATCGACCGCGGAATCGCCCTGTAGCGCGTTCATCTTGGCGACCAGCTCCGGCAGCGTGGCTGCTGCGACGAAATCCCGGCAATGGTCGAGCATCTCGCGCACCAGCCAGCGGTTGCCGAACAGGATGTCGCGCAGGAAACCGAGCCTTTTCTGGTCGCGGATCGATGGATTGTACTCGGCACCGGAGACCGCCAGTTCCTTCAGCGCAATGCGCCGGTTCATCAGCTGCCAGGAATACTGCCGTTGCTGCCCGCAGATCGCGGTGACGAGCCGCCTGGTGTCGAAGCCCGACACCAAAGGCTGTGGCCCGATGCGCTCGCCGCGCCAGTTAAGCCACAGGGCTGAGCGCGGCGGCACCAGTGATAGTCCGTGCTGCGGCTTGCGCGGGCGCGGATGATGCACGCCCGCGGCATAGTTCCACATATTGTCCAGGTGCGTGAGCACGCCGCCGACCATGGCGGTCGCGTCATGGAGGCGGCCGTCGGCGAAACGATGTGAGCCGTTCAGGAGCTCTTTCGGCACCGTCCCCCATTCGCGATGCCAGTGTTGCCTGATACGGCTGAGATCGCCGCCATTGATGCCGCCGGCAGCCACCACCACGCAGTCCGCCCGCGCTGCGAACGGCGCGCCCGTCGTCTCGTCGACGCCCTCGGCGCCCGCGATCCTGCCGGCTCGCATCGTGAGCTGCTCGACCCTGCGGTTGAAGCGAAGGGTCAACCGGGACGCATTGCGATGGCCGCGCAAGGCTGCAATCAGGACTTCCGTCAGTCCCTTGCCGGTGCCCCAGGCGACGTGAAAGCGCGGCACCGAATTGCCGGGACGGTACTCGCCGCGCTCGACCCAATTGACGACCGGAAGAAAGCTGACGCCGAAGCGGCGTACCCAGCGATAGACAGCCGACGTGCAGAGCGCCACATAGGCCTCGGCCCAGGCTTTTGGCCAGCGGTCCTCAGGCCCGAACTCGGCAAAGCTTTGCCAGTCGCGCAACGCCAGTTCGCCGGAGTCACGGATTCGCTGGCGGCGCTGCTCCGGGGAATCGACGAAGAACATCCCGCCAAAACTCTCGCGGGCCAGTCCACCGAATGTGCTTTCCTGGTCGCGGTCGAGCAGCAGCACCGATCGGCCGCCGTCGAGCAAATCCAGCGCGGTGGCAACCCCCGCGATCCCCCCGCCGATGATCAAGACGTCGCTGCGATCATCCTGCATGACCTTCTCGCGATCCAGCATCTCTTCGGGGCCTCCTCCATGGCCGCGGATCGCCAATACCACGGTTTGGCCATCTGCGGCTTTGGCACAGATCAAGATCAACCGCGCAGCGACAACGACGGCGAGGAGGCCGACCTTGCCTGCCGCTCGCTTCCTTCGGGAAGTTGGTAAACCGACCGTTAAATACGGCTTCCCCTTCGCGCCTTGCGCCGGAGCGAAACCCTTGCTTTTCAACAGGTTCTCCAGCGGACGAGGTCTCCGCCTCCGGCTGTCGCCGCTTAACCGTTTGTGCAACGACCGTCGGCATAGTGATCGCCCGATCTCCAATCCATGGCGCGCTGGGCTCAATGACATCCTTTGGACGTGTGATTTCAGTGCGGGGATCGCTGGCCCGGGTCGGTCTGCTTGCGACCAGCCCGCTGCCCGCCTCCGAAATCCGGGCAACCGTCGGCCGGTTCGTCAGCATCCGCTGCGCGACCTCGACCATCGTCGCCATGATCACTGACGTCACCTGCGAGGATTTGCCGGCCAACGCCAATTATATCGCAAGCGCAGGGGTCGACCTCCTGGGCGAAATCCTCGGCGGCGATCGGCCCAAATTCCAGCGCGGCGTCACCAATTATCCGACGATCGGCGACGAGGTGGACCTGATCACCAATCAGGAGTTGCGCACCGTCTACGCGCCGAGCGGCTCGGACCAGATCAATGTCGGCACGCTGCAGCAGGATCGCTCCGTGATCGCTTATGTCGATGTCGAGGAAATGCTGTCCAAGCACTTCGCGGTGCTCGGCTCGACCGGCGTCGGCAAATCGACCGGCGTTTCGCTGCTGCTCAACGAAATCCTCAAGGCACGTCCGAATTTGCGGATCTTCCTGCTCGACGTGCACAACGAGTATGGCCGCTGTTTCGGCGATCGGGCGCTGGTGCTCAATCCGCGCAATCTGAAGCTGCCGTTCTGGCTGTTCAATTTCGAGGAAATCGTCGACGTGCTGTTCGGCGGCCGGCCCGGCGTGCCCGAGGAGCTCGACATCCTGGCCGAGGTCATTCCGCTCGCCAAGGGACTCTATACCCAGTACCAGAACTCCGACCGGCTCGGGCTCAAGCGCGTCGATCCGAAGGCCGTCGGCTATACCGTCGACACGCCGGTGCCGTACCGCCTGGTCGACCTGATCTCGCTGATCGACGAGCGCATGGGCAAGCTGGAAAACCGTTCCTCCCGCATCATCTATCACAAGCTGATTTCGCGCATCGAAACCGTGCGCAACGACCCGCGCTACACCTT
>NZ_JBAURI010001154.1:0-8068 GCF_049581145.1 Bradyrhizobium sp. | reverse complement strand
ATCGTGTCCTTGGCCACGGTTGGCGGCGGCCTCGCCGTCTATGTCGCGGTGACGAAGTACCAGACCATGACCAAAATTTCCGAAGCCCGGAGCAGGCTCGAGATCGTCCGCATCGTCGGAGACATCCCGCGCTACTTCAATTCGGAGCGCGGATTCTCGACCAACATCATGTTCGGGCCGGCCACCGTCGATCCAAAACAGCGGGCCGAGCTCAACGACAAATACCGCAAGCAGACCAACGGCGCGCGTGACAAGATGAACGCTCTTCGCAGCGAGCTGCCCGGCGCCCTCGACGATGGCGCCGAGCTCGGCGCCGGCATCGACGCCCTCAATGCAAAGCTCAATTCACTGCGCGAGGCCATCGACAAGACGATCGATGGCCCGGCCGATTCCCGCGCGGCGGCCGCCAAGAAGATCATCGCCGACAATGCGGTGTTGAACCGCGCCGTCACTGCGCTGCTGGATGGTCAGGTCCGCCAGATGGCGCTGCTGCACGGCGATGCCTACCGGCAGGCGGTTTATGCCAACATCGCCTGGACGCTGCGCGATGTCGGCGGCTATAGCGCGAGCCTCTACAAGAACGCCGTCGCCGCCAATCGCGTGGCGACGGATGCCGAAAAGGCGGAACTGAGCCGCGCCCAGGGACGGGTCGACCAGGTTCTGATGTCGCTTGGGGAATTGAAGGATAATCCCGCGACGCCGGCCAATGTGGCGGCGGCGCTGACACATATGAACGAGATCTATGTCGAGCGGTTCGGCCAGGAAATCAAGCTTGCGAGGGAAGGCGCAGTCACCGGCAAATTCGCACACGACGTCCAGACCCTCTACGACGAGGCGCAGATCTGGCTCAACGCCGCCATCGGCGTGCGCGACGCTTTCTACGACAACGCAGAGCAGGTGCTCGCCGCCGCCTATTCGGCGGCTCGCTTCAGTTTCATGATCGCGCTTGCGGGGCTCGTGGCCGTTGTCGTCGCGAGTGCCGGCCTCGTCCTGAAGGTGCGGCGCAGTATCTGCCGGCCGATCGTCGACCTCACCGCGACGATGTCGCGTTTGGCCAGCGGGGACGTCGCGGACGAGATTGCCGGGACTGGCCGCGATGACGAAATCGGCGCGATGGCCTCGGCCGTCGGCGTCTTCAGGGATAACATGATGAAGGCGGATCGCCTGGCCGCGGAAAAGGAAGCGGAGAACGAGGTCAAGATCCGCCGCGCGCAAGCACTCGACCAGCTGACGCGCGCATTCGAAGCCAAGGTCGGCGAACTCGTCGGCGGCCTCTCCTCGGCATCCGGCGTGATGGAGAATACCGCACAATCGCTGTCCTCGACCGCGTCGGACACCAACCGCCAGGCCGCAATCGTCGCCAGCGCCTCGGCACAAACCTCGACCAACGTGCAGACGGTCGCCAGCGCCACCGAAGAGCTGACCTCCTCGATCGGCGAGATCGGCCGCCAGGTCGCACAATCCACCGAAATCGCGTCACGCGCGGTCGAAAACGCCCGGCGCACCGGCGACACAGCGCGGTCGCTGGCCGAAGGCGCGCAGAAGATCGGCGATGTCGTGACGTTGATCCAGAGCATCGCCGAGCAAACCAATTTGCTGGCGCTGAACGCGACGATTGAGGCCGCTCGCGCCGGCGAGGCCGGTCGCGGCTTTGCCGTGGTGGCGTCGGAGGTCAAATCGCTGGCCGGTCAGACCGCCAAGGCCACCACCGAAATCTCCGAACAGATCGCGGCCATCCAGTCGACCAGCGACGAAACCGTGGCGGCGATCAGGAACGTCGTCGACGTCATTACGGAGATCGATCAGATCGGCACCGCGATCGCCGCGGCAATCGAACAACAGGGCTCGGCGACGAAGGAGATTTCCCGCAGCGTCCAGGAGGCCGCGCGGGGCACCCGGGAGGTCAACTCCAACATTTCGGGCGTGCAGCACGCCGCTGACGACACCGGCTCGGCCGCCAATCGGGTGCTGGGAGCCGCCGAGCAGCTGGCGTCGCAATCGAAGGACCTGGCCGGCGAGGTCAACCGCTTCCTCAGCGAGGTCAGGGCGGCCTGAGAGCCATGCGATCTGCGAAGGCTGCCCGCGGATATCCGGTCGCATGGCGCGCCTACCGAGATCGCGCAAGCGTCTCCGACGGCGATTCACCGAACTGGGACCGATAGCTTCTTGAGAAGTCGCCCAGGTGCCAGAAGCCAAAAGCGAGCGCGCAGGCTTTCACGCTCTGAGCCCCCAGGAGAAGTCGCCGGCGTACGAGCCACAATCGCCTCAGGCGCAGATACCGATGCAGGCTCATTCCCCGGTACCGCAAGACGGTATCGTGCAGCGTGCGGACCGACACGCCGACCTTCTGGGCAAGTTCCTCACTGTAGATCGGCGTAGCCACATTGCCCGCCAGCAAGGCCCGAATATCCTGAAAGATCCTGAATTGCCGGGCCGAGTTCGCGTAGGACGCCCATCTCGCGGCAACAACATCGGCAAATGCAGCGTCGATCCCGGCAAGCAGGGATTCGCGGATCGCAAACGATATCTCGTTGGCGTCGTCGAGAGTGGAAAAAGCCGAGATGGACATGACTTCGCGCACCAGCGAGCGCAGCCAATGAAATGCCGGGCGGCTGGTCTCGAACATCTTGAAATGATGGTCGGTCTGAGGCCAGCCGCGATCGGTTATCTCCGGTGTGAAAATGATCGCGGCAAATTGCCTCGAAGTTCGCGCGACCGTGCTGCACGCCGCGCCACCGGACCCGAGGACAATCGCCAAATGGTCCCTTTCGACGCCGTTGAAGCGGACCGGAACGCCATCGTCCATCGAGAACCCGACCGCCGTACAAGACGGGTTCAGTTGCACATCGAGGATGCGGGGAAACGCGCTGGTGAAATTGACGCTGCAGCCCGGCAACTCCAGAATCATCTGCCGCGCCGAAATTTTGCTCACCAGCGGCGTGAAGTCGACGTCGACGTTTCGTATTGAACTGCGAAACTCATCCGCATCGTGAAATTCAAAGACTTTGGGCACCAGTGACGGCGCCAGCAATTCTCGCTTCATTGATCTTCTTGAAAAACCAGCCGGCCCCGCTCAAAAATCAGCTATCCGACCCCTCAAAAGCTTTGGCAACGACCGAAATGAAGAAAGCGTATCGGAAACAAAGTGCGGGATACTCCCGCCGAAAGACAACTCAAGATCGCCTGAATCTGCCGAATTTCGATACAGTTTTACCGCCATCAACAGAGTACTATTACACCATTGTGGGGCAGTTTTACAAAATGAATTAATCTTTCGGGCGTGAAATTCCGGCGCGGAAACAAGCTGTTTTTTATAACGAATTGGCGCCGGCTATGAAAGCAGTTGCTTCGGTCGACCTCATCACTGAACTTGATGCCGCGGTATCGGGCAGCACGCCTGCGCGACGCGCCGAGATGCTGCGGCAACTGATGCATCTGCTAGCCCTGAGCGCCCATCGGCTCAGGGAGGAGCAGATTGGCATCTTTGATGATGTGCTCGTTCGGCTTCTGCCGGGCCTCGAGCCCCAAGCGCTGCTGCAGCTGAGCACAGGTCTTTCCGGACTGGCCGTAGCCCCGAAAGAAACGGTGCGTCGCCTCGCCGACCACGAACAAGCTCCGATTGCCGCACCTCTCCTTCGCAGGTCGCAATCTATTTGCGATCATGATCTTGGAGAGATCGCCGGCCGTCGCGGCCGGCAGCACCTGCTCGCGATCTCGGAACGGCCATACCTGGACGAGACGCTTACCGATGTTCTTCTGAGACGTGGCGACATCGACGTCTGCCGGGTGCTCGCAAAGAATGCAGGCGCCCGACTCTCCCAACATGGTTTCGCGAAGCTTGTCGCGATCACGTCATGCAACGAGGACGTCGCAGAGTCGCTGGGATTTCGGCCGGATATCCCCCCCGCCATGCTTCGTGAGCTGCTCTCGAAGACGACAGATGCAGTCCGGATTCAGCTGCTCAGGACCGCTCCGCCGAGACAGCGCCAGCAGATTCGGGCAGCCCTCGACAGTGTCGCGGCCCATGTCGGCGCGGAGATGCCCGAGCCCATTGTCTATTCCGAAGCCCGGGCCGTGGTTTTGGCCCTCAGCAACAGCGGAAAGCTGAACGACTCCACGGTCAACCGCTTCGCCGTGCGTCGTGAGCACACAAAACTCGTTGCAGCGCTTGCGCTGCTCTCTGGGGCCAGCATCGAAACCATCGAACGCCTGATGGAGGAAGGCGGCTGCGAGAGCCTGGTCGTGGCCTGTCGCGCATCGCGATTGAACTGGCTGACCACACTGGCCGTTATCAACAATCGAAACGTTCCCCAACTCCCTGAGCAGGCGCTGGACCGGGTCAAGAAGCAATTCGATGCGCTCTATCTCTCCACTGCCCAACGATTGATACGCTTCGGGTCCACGAACAATTCGGCCACCACTTCGCCGGAGCTCCGGAAAGCTTTGGCAATGCCGGAAACTGCCTGATGAAATGGGAAAACCGAAAGGCCAGCCGGGTTCGCCTTGAGCACGACTATCCCGTCAATCTCATGGGTGTCGATGGTACGTGGCGCCGAAGCTGCATTCTTCGCGACGTTTCCAAGACCGGAGCCATGCTCGACGTGGAAGGAACCACCGAGGTGTTGCGAGCCCGAGAATTCTTCCTGCTGCTGTCTTCGACTGGCCTCGCTTTTCGGCGCTGCGAGTTCGTCTGGATCGACGGATCGCAAGTTGGCGTCAGATTTGTCGCGGATAAAGCCGCCAGAAAGAAAGGACATTCCGCAAGCTCCGGCTGAGCACATCCAGCCCTCCGGGCTCCGCATGATAATTCATATCTAATTGCCTTCCCGAGCCATTACTCCCGTCCAACACCAACTTAAAATGCCAGAAGGAAATTGCCAGATGCCGAGTCTTCACAGGATCGCCCGCGTATCGATATCGACGCGGTCGGCGGCCCCGCTGCACGGAGTTTTCGAGATCGATACCACGGACACCACGATCAGGTTCGAATTGCGCGAAGATATTGCGCACATGATCTGCGAGCAACTCGAACGTTTCCTCACCCAGAAGCAGCCTGTCGCCTGCGCGGTTCGACTGCATCAACAATGACGAGGATTGCGGCGATACGGAACCCGCTTCATGTTCGTTCATGTCATTGCCGATAGTTCCGCTGGATTGGCAAGCGTTTGCGCCGTGCTCGAGCGAAGGCATGAGGTGACGTCCGAATTGCTCGGCGGAGCAAGCACGGGTCACAACGAGTGCAATGCGCTCGTCGTCAAGACAGATCTTCGAATCGTTGACAATATCCTGGCCGTCAAAACGAATCTTGGAAAGAGGACGCGCGTGCAGAAGCGCGTTTTCCTGCTGGATCAACCAACACACCGGAGTATCTCGCAGGCCTACGCCCTCGGCGCGACACTCGTTCTGGGCGGCCCCGTCAGCGCGAACAAATTGCTGTGGGCGCTGGCCGAGCACGCTTCGCCTGGTGCGACCACAGACGCCCAGGACAGCAACGCTGCGGCCAGCATCGGCACCACCGCCATCGCTTCGATGTTCGCGGCGGCCGCAAACCGCGCCACGATCGATGTCGAAGGCGCGAAGGAGGCCGGCAGCAAGATCGCGGATCATATTGCCGAAAACGGCCTGTCCGACTGGCTCACGACGATCCGCCGCCACCATGAGGGTACTTATCAGCACTGCCTGCTGGTGACGGGGGTCGCGATCGATTTCGGACTGAGCCTTGGTCTTCGAAAGGCCGACATGGAGCGGTTGTATTCCGCCGCCATGTTTCACGACATCGGCAAGGCGACGATTCCCCTGACGATACTTGACAAGCCTGGACGCCTTGATGCGCATGAGCGCGCCCTCATTGAGACCCATGCGGCCGCCGGATACGACGTGCTCAAGGATAACAAGAGCATTTCTCCTGAAGTCCTCGATGCCGTCCGACATCATCATGAATATCTCGACGGAAGCGGATATCCGGACGGGTTGGGCGCGGAAAGCATATCCGATGTCGTGCGCATCTTGACGATTTCGGATGTCTTTTCGGCGTTGATCGAAGATCGCCGCTACAGGCCGCCGATGTCGCGTGAAGACGCCTACGGCATCCTTTGCGGAATGCACGGGAAGCTGGAAAAACCTCTTGTGGCCTCGTTCAAGGACGTGGCTTTGAACAGATGATCTGCCGACCGATCAGCGGGACCTTCGGTTTGACACGAGCCGGGCCTCGCCAGCGTCAGGTGGCGATTGCAGGTTGCCCACTTCAAATGCGGAATCTAAGTTGGGACGACCTTTTACCGGAGAACACTTCCCGTGGCCGCACCGCTCGATCCCGTCATCGCCCAGATCATTCCGCTGTTGCCGTTGCGCGATCCGAACACGATGACCCCACAAAGCGCGCGCGATGCGTTGCGCACGCTTGCGGCCGCACGCGCGGCGATTGCTCCGCCAGCGCTCCAAAGCGTCGAGGACGTCACGGTCAAAGGAGCGGTAGGGCCGCTTGCCGCACGGCTCTATCGGGTCACGGCGGCGCAATCGCCGACGGTGGTGTTCTTCCATGGCGGCGGCTGGGTCGCCGGCGATCTGGAAACCCATGATCGGCAGGCGCGCTGGCTGGCGATCGAGACCGGCGCGGCCGTGATCTCCGTCGATTACCGCCGGCCACCGGAGACCCGCTTTCCCGGCGCGTTCGAGGACGCCTTTGCTGCGGTGCGGGACGTCAATGCGCGCATCGAGGAATTCGGCGGCGACGCGGCGCGCCTCGGCGTCGCCGGCGACAGCGCCGGCGGCAATCTTGCGGCAGCTTGCGCAATTGCCTGCCGCGATGCCGGACTCAAGCTCGCCGCACAGCTTCTGGTCTATCCGGTGACGGACGTGGTCGGCAACTTCGCCGACGCTGGCGAGAACGCGCGCTTTCCGTCCCGCAGCGAAAACGCGGACGGCTATTTCCTGTCGCGCGCGGTTATGGAATGGTTCTGCGGACACTACCTCGCCGACCCAAGCCAGGGCGCGGACTGGCGCGCGTCGCCATTGCGGGCAACCGACCTTGCAGGACTTGCGCCCGCAATCCTCTGCACGGCGTGGTTCGATCCGCTGCGCGACGAAGGCAAAGCCTACGCCGCAGCGCTCGAGAGCGCCGCAGTTCCGGTCAGGCATTATCCCGGCGAAGGCCTGATCCACGGCTATTTCGGCCTCGGCGAAGCTTCGGTGGTCGCACGCACGGAGGCGCAACGCGCCCGTGCTGATTTCAGGTCGCTGCTGGAGCGCGGCGCCTGAGCGGACCGGTAAGTCGGTATTCGCAAACAACAAATAAACGCAGTGCGGGAGCTTGATCTCGTCAAGATTTCGAGCTCCATTGCGCCGCCTATTTGGGTTTAGGGAGAAACGAACATGAAGCGCATTTTCTTGGCTGCCATCATTGCCACCTTCGCCGCGGGCTCCGCGTTTGCGGATGATACCTGCGATAGCAAAGCCGTCGGCAAGGACGGTAAGCCATTGGCTGGTGCCGCGAAGACCTCGTTCATGAAGAAGTGCATGGCCGATTCCTGCGCGACCAAGGCCGTCGGTTCGGATGGCAAGCAGCTCGCCGGCGCCGCGAAGGCCAGCTTCATGAAGAAGTGCGAGAGCGGCACGTAAGGCTCGCCCTGCACCTGACCTCCTGTAAAGGCGGCCGCGAGGCCGCCTTTTGCATGAGCGAAGTGCTCCGAGGTCTTCGTCCTCACTCCGCCACAGGCCGCGGAATTTTCTCAGCTCCGCAAGCCCGGCGCCTCCTGTCCGGTGCGGGCGACATATTCGGTGTAGCCGCCGCCATATTGATGCGGCCCCTCCGGCGTCAGCTCCAGTACGCGATTGGAGAGCGCTGCGAGAAAATGCCGGTCGTGGGAGACGAACAGCATGGTCCCCTCGAACTCCCGGAGCGCCGTGATCAGCATCTCCTTGGTCGCGAGGTCCAGATGGTTGGTCGGCTCGTCGAGCACCAGGAAGTTCGGCGGATCGAACAGCATCTTCGCCAGCACCAGCCGTGCCTTCTCACCGCCTGACAAGACCCGGCATCTCTTCTCGACATCGTCGCCGGAGAAACCGAAGC
>NZ_JBAURI010001153.1:0-4917 GCF_049581145.1 Bradyrhizobium sp. | reverse complement strand
CCCCTGATGTTGCCGACCGAAAATGCCTGGCGCGGCTTGGCCTTGATGCGCCTGCGACATGGTCCGAGCGCGCCTATCGCGCGCTGGTCAGCGCCGCGCTGGTGCGGAGCCGAGCCACATCATCGTCCGATGCCGGGCATGCTCCGGGAGGACTCGCGTAGCTACCTGTTCTTGTTCACAGGCTTGCGCTTTTCGATGAAGGCCGCCATGCCCTCGGCGCGGTCTTCCAGCGCAAAGGTCGCGTGAAACAGGTTGCGCTCGACATTCATGCCTTCGGACAACGGCGTCTCGAACGCGCGGTTGATGGCTTCCTTCGCCATCGCCGCTGCGGGACGCGACATCGCGGCGATTTTCTCGGCCGCCGCCAGCACCTCTTCCATCAGTTTGTCCGCGGGCACTACCCGGCTGACCAAGCCGCTGCGCTCGGCCTCGGCCGCGTCCATCATGCGCCCGGTCAGGCACAGATCCATGGCCTTGGATTTGCCGACCGCCCGCGTCAGCCGCTGGGTGCCGCCGATGCCAGGGATGGTGCCGAGCGTGATTTCGGGCTGACCGAATTTCGCGGTGTCCGCGGCGATGATGATGTCGCACATCATCGCCAGTTCGCAGCCGCCGCCAAGCGCGTAGCCAGCGACCGCGGCGATGGTGGGCTTGCGGCATCTGGCGACGCGGTCGCCGCCGATCGATGCAAAATCGCTGGCAAACATGTCGATGAAACCCTTCGGCTGCATCTCCTTGATGTCGGCACCGGCCGCGAACGCCTTTTCGCTGCCGGTGATGACAAGGCAGCCGACAACGTCGTCGGCCTCGAGCTGATCGACGGCGCGCGCGATCTCGCCAAACACGCCGAACGACAGCGCGTTGAGCATCTTGGGGCGGTTGAGCGTGATAACGCCGACCGCGCCCTTGTTGTCGACGATGATGTGTTCGAACGTGCTCATGACCACCCCGCAAAGCTGATTTTGCTAGACAATCTGCCCGCTGGCGGGGTGGGCTTCAAGTGCGGATGTGGAGCCAAAGCGCTTTCAAGCGAAGAACATGCGGGCGGCGGAGGCGAGCGTCAGAAGCGTGCCGACGCCGATAAAGATCTTCCCGACCAGCGAAGCCGTGTCGGAAGGGGAATTGTCGTCGCTGCTCGCCAGCGCTGGGGCGGGCGCTTCGGCCTGCGCCGGCGCTTCGCCCGCGGACGTTGCCGCACTCGGCGCGTCTTCGGCCACCGTGCGATCGTTGTCGCTGGCCGGACCGGCGGCCTGATCAGTTCCGGTCATCTGGCTCTGAACACCGGTCTGGTTGTCTGCCGACGGCTCGGCCAGCGCGGTTGCATGGGACTGCACGCCCAAGCCGGCCAACAACCCGATCGCGAGGATCAACGCCGAACGCCCGCCGCCTCTGTTCGTCATTGGGCAATCTCCCATTTGCCGGTCCAATAGGCGAAATGAGACCTTTGGGCGTGTCGGCATCGCGGCAAAAAAAGGGAATCTTCGGGTACCGCCGGGCGGAAGCAGGGCAGTGGCCACACCGCGGGGGAAAAGCTGCTGAACTCAGCTCCGCAGGTCTTTGAGATCCAGGCGATGGCCATCAGGCGCCCCGATCGATGCTATGGAACAGAGGACCGGCGACTCACGGCGCGCCTCGTCTTCGAACCAAGACCTTCGAGCCTGCGGCCGGCCTCGATCCGATTTATCACGACTTCGTGATTGGCGGTTGTGGCCGTAACAAATTGAAAGGTCGATCGAAATGTATGGTGGGAGCGTGTGTGCGCGAACGTGAAGACGAATGGACCGGCCTGATGCGGTCGGCCATATCCGGGGACGGCGCGGCGTATCATCGGCTGCTCAAAGCGATCACGCCGGTTCTGCGGGCCGCGGCGCGCCGCGGTCTTGCGCGGGCAGGGCAGCCGGTCGATCAATCCGAGGACATCGTGCAGGATATCTTGTTGGCGGTGCATTTGAAGCGACATACCTGGGACGCGACTGCCCCGTTCGCGCCCTGGCTGTTTGCGATTGCGCGCAACAAGCTCATCGACGCCCTGCGACGTCGCGGAAGGCGGATTTTCGTCAATATCGACGATTTCGCCGAGACGCTCGCCGATCATCCGGCCGCGGAGACCGCGCCAGCAAGCGAGGTTGCGGCGCAGCTCAACGCCTTGCCGGCGCGGCAGCGCGACGTCCTGCAATCCATTGCGGTGGAAAGCGCATCGATCAAGGATACGGCGGCGAAGTTGTCGATGAGCGAGGGCGCGGTGCGGGTGGCGCTGCATCGCGGGCTTTCGAGCCTCACCGCCAAACTGCGGGGATAGTGAGAATGGATACCGATCAGCTCATTCGGACCCTCGCCGCTGACAATGCCCATCGCGAAAAGCCGGTCGGCTTCGTGCTGGCGCTGGCGCTGCTAGCCGCCGCGCCGGTCTCGCTGTTGATGTTCTTTGCGGTGCTGGGAGTCAGGCCCGACGTCATGACCGCGATGCATAATCCATTCTTCGACCTGAAATTTGCGGTGACGCTGGCGCTGGCGATCTCGGCGATCATGGTCAGCCTGCATCTGTCGCGGCCGGAAGCCTCGCTGCGCGGCTGGGCCTTTCTTTTGGCGCTTCCGGTGGGACTGCTGGCCGCCGGCATCGCCGGCGAAATGATGCTGCCGCAGCGGCTGCCAATGATGACGCGGCTGGTCGGCAGCAATTCGAAAATCTGCATGACGTCCATCCCGCTGTTGTCCTTGCCGCTGCTGGTGGCGGCGCTGATCGGGCTGCGCCATGGCGCCCCCGCGCGGCCAGCGATGGCCGGCGCTGTCGCCGGGCTGTTGTCGGCGGGATTGGCGGCAACGCTCTATGCCTCGCACTGCACCGACGACTCGCCCTTGTTCGTGGCGACCTGGTACACGATCGCGACCGCGCTGGTGACCGCGTTCGGCGCGCTGGCGGGATCAAAGGTGCTGCGGTTCTGATTTTTGTCTACCGCGTCGCTGGCTAGTCCGGCAAACCCGTTCAGGCCGCGGGCGCGGAAGCCGTGGCCTGTTGCATGCGGTGGAAGCGCAGCACCTGCTGCGCGGTTGAAGGCCGCAAGCGCTCATAGGTTTCCCTGCAGGCCAGAAGATCGGTCGGTTCGCCGCCCGAGAGGTCGTCACGCATGTTGATGATGGCCTTCACGGTGCTCCAGGACAAGGCCGCGACCTTCGCCAGGATCATCACGCCTTCGGCGCGGCTTTCCACCATCATGTTCTCGGCGGTTGCGACCGGCACGCTGGCAAGGGCGGCGATTGCCGCATTGGCTTCGTCGAATTTGCCGGCTTCGGCAAACTGCGTCACCTGATGTTCGTCGAGCCGGCCCTCCTCGAACAGCGATTTGACGAGGGCATGAGCGATCTCCGTCTGTTTCGTGATCGCGACCTTCGCCGAACGCGCGCGCCGCGTCGCCTCGCGCACCGCCATCGGCACGTCGCCGGCTTGCTTTGGATGGGCCGCCTCGAGGCGCTGGCGCACCGTCTCCGAGGCCTTGGCGATCAGTTTCAGGTAGAGATGCCGCGGTAGCGTCGGCCTCAAGCCCAGGCAAGTCGCGAGATTGTCGTCCCCTTCGGCACGATTGACCAGACGCGTGAAGCCGCGCTCCGAAAATTCCGCGCCGGGATTATTCACGGTGCTCTGGATCACCTCGTCATTGCCGCGCAGCACGAGCACGTCGGTGACCGCACCGCTCAGCACCCGGCGCGTCGAGATCGCAAGCAAATGCGCCTGGCTGCGATTGCGCGCAGTCTCGATCAGCGCCTCGTCATCGAGCCGCTCCGATTTCGACAGCACGGGACCGGCGATCTCGATCGCTTCGTCGAGCGCCAGCGTGCGGATCGTCTGCGGCGGCGCGACATCGATCGGAGCCAGGCGATTGGCGAGCAGCGCCTTGGCCGAAAGCTCGATGTGCGTGATCAGGCATTGAAAGACGTCGTCGAACAGTCCGATCTGCGCCTCCGAATAGTCTACCGCACCGTTGATGAAGAGGTCGGTGACGCGGCGCAGCGCCTCGACGCGGCGCGCGACGGTGCCGTGCGCGAGCGTGGATTGCAACTCGTCGAGCAGATTTTCGGGGGCGGAGGCGGCTTTCGAGCTCATGTCTCTGTCCTGGAATATTGGCCGGTGACGATTTCTTCGTCGCCGAAACAGAAAAAACTGTCAGGCACTGGTAATACGGTTGCGTCCGCGCGCCTTGGACGCGTAGAGCGCACAATCGGCGCGGGCGAGAAGGCTGTCGGAGTGCTCGTCCGCACGTAGCGTGGCGATGCCGGCCGAAATCGTGACCTGCATGCCCGGTGAAAATGCGCTCCAGTCGAGCTCGGCAATGATCGTGCGCAGCCGGTCGAGCATCTGGGCCGCGCTTGATTCCACGGTGTCGGGCAGCACCAGCAGGAATTCCTCGCCTCCGTAGCGGCCGAATCTGTCAACGTTCCGGATGTTCGCGAACACCGTGATGGCGAACGTCCTGAGCACCTCGTCGCCGGTGGGATGGCCGAAGGCGTCGTTGATCCGCTTGAACCAGTCGAGATCGATCAGCGCGACCGAGCATGGCGCCTCGAGGCGGCGCGCCCGGGCGATTTCTTCTTCCAGCATCCGCATGATGCAGCGCCGGTTGAAGGAGCCCGTGAGCTCGTCGAGTTCGGCGAGCTCCTCGATGCGGCGATAGGCTTCCTTCAGCTTGAGCCCGCTCTGGTAGAGCGATTGACGCATCGCGCGGGAGTAGATCCCAAGAAACATGCAGCGCCCGATGGTCAGCGCGAACACCAGCATCGTCGCGAGCCGCTCGAGGGTGTTGCCATCCGGCATGGCAACCGGCTTGTCCGTCAGGAGAAATAATGCGGCCAGGCCGAACACCATCGCGGTCCACATGACGGCGCTTTGCTCCGGCGTGGCGCGAAGCGAACCGAAGTTGAAGA
>NZ_JBAURI010001152.1:0-3306 GCF_049581145.1 Bradyrhizobium sp. | reverse complement strand
CGCTGATCGCCGCCTGCACCAATTGGGGAAGGCTTGGTTTCGATGCATGAGCTCGAAGCCTCGCTCGCGCGCATTCGCAGCGCCTGGATGGCCGGGCGTTCGGCGCTCGAACATTGCCCGGCAGAATGGCGCGAGGTCGTCGAGGGTGAACATGGCGAAGCCGCACTGGCGGCGCTGACAGGACATGCGACGTCGGTCCTGTTTCGCACCGCACCTGGCAGCGCCCTCGAGGCGCGGCCGCTGCTGCCGGCGCTGGCCTTGCCGGTCATGGCGGAGGCGCTGCGGCCGCGCTTCCGGCGCATCCTGTCGGCGCAGAGGGCTGGAACGTCGATCGAACGGCCGCTCATCGATCTCGTCACGGCGCGCGGTGTTTGCGTGCATCCGGCGGACTGGATGCCGTCGCCGCGTGATGATTGGGCCCCCGACATCTACGCGCCCTGGCTGGATTGGGTGCGCACCGAGAGCAAGGCAAAGGACGCGAACGCCGCGCTGACCATCGAGAGCTATCAACACTGGCCCTGGGCCGAGCGGCGCGCGGCGCTGGCGCAATTGCGCAGGACCGATCCGGCCGCAGCGCTGGCGATCGTCGCCGCCAAGGGGGCAACAGAGCCGGCCGAGCGGCGGCTCCGGCTATTGGAAATTCTCGAGACAAGCCTCTCCGAGGCGGACGCCGGCTTTCTCGAGAGCCTCGCCAACGATCGCTCGGAGCGCGTCCAAGCCATCGCGCGAGCTTATCTTGCAAGGCTCGGGCGTAGCGCCGACAGCGGCGATCTCGCGGCCGAACTGGCCGGGATGGTCGAACTCGGCAAGGTAGGCCTGATCAACCGGCGCAGCCGGCTTGTCATCAAGTCGTTGAAAACAGCGGCCCAGAAGACGCGGCGAAACGAGCTGTTCAGACTCGTCAGTCTGGCCGCGCTGGCGCGTGCGCTCGGGGTCGCCGATACCCAGTTGATGGAAGCACCGCCCGAGGGTCCAGCCGATACCATCGACGGGTTCGCGCAGATGGTGGCGACCACCGGCTCCGACGCCGCGCGAACCGCCTTGCTGGACTGCCTGCTGGCGGATGCGGCCTCTCCCCTCCGTCATCTCTGCGCGCTGGCGCCACGCCTCTCAGCCGGGGAACGGCGGGCGCTGACCGCACAGATCATGGCGCGAGATGATGGTGAACTGGACACCACGTTGTCCATCGCAGGGCGCGAACTGGGCCTGGTGCCGTTGTCGGCGATGCTCACCGCAGCGGCCTACAAATCGCTGAAGGAGCTGGTCGAAGACGCGCTCAACGGCCCGGACGGCCGGCGCACGCATGACAACACCATGCTGGGCATGGCGCTCAATCGCATCGCGCTCCTGCTCGACGCGCCGGGCGCCGCCGATCTGGCCGCGCGCGTCGTCGATTGGGGATTGTCGGCCGCCGATCCCAGACTCGATCTCTTGCATCTCAATGCCGCTCTCAAAACGGAGACAATCGCGTGACCGACATGTTGCGTCTTCCCGCCGAACAGACTTATGCGGCGGAGCTTGAGGCGTTGCGAGCCGATCCGGGCCCGCGACCGCAAGGCTGGGCCATGTCGCCCCGCGCGGCCGTGACCTATCTGATGGGCGGCAAAGCCATGGACGGCACGGCCGTCAGCGCCAAATATGTCGGCGACAGGAGGTTGATCGAAACCGCGATCGCCACACTGGCGACCGATCGCGCTTTGCTTCTGCTCGGCGTGCCCGGAACGGCAAAATCCTGGGTGTCCGAGCATCTCGCCGCGGCGCTCAGCGGCGATTCCACCATGGTGGTGCAATGCACCGCGGGGACCGACGAGAACCAGATCCGCTATGGCTGGAATTACGCGCAACTGCTGGCGCATGGGCCATCGCGTCAGGCCCTGGTGCCGACGCCGATGTTTCGCGCCATGGAGGCCGGCAGGCTGTGCCGGCTGGAGGAATTGACGCGCATGGGGTCGGATGTCCAGGATACGCTGATCACGGTGCTGTCCGAGAAGATGATGCCGATCCCCGAATTGAACGAGGCGGTCTACGCCAGGCGGGGTTTCAACGTGATCGCCACCGCGAATAATCGCGACAAGGGCGTCAACGAACTGTCCTCGGCGCTGAAGCGGCGCTTCAATGTCGTGGTGCTGCCCCTGCCCGATGATATGGAACAGGAAATCGCCATCGTCACCCGTCGCGTCGGCGAGATGGCGCGGTCGCTCGATCTGCCGGCACCGAAGAACGTCGCGCAGGAAGTGGCGCGCGTGGTGGCGATCTTCCGCGAGTTGCGCGGCGGCGCGACGCTGGACGGCAAATTGACCCTGAAAACGCCGTCCGGCTCGCTATCCACGGCCGAGGCGATCGCGGTCATGATCGGCGGCTTGAGCCAGGCCGCGTTCTTCAACGACGGCAGGCTGTCGGCCGAAGGCGTGGCGCCCAATATGATCGGCGCCATCGTCAAGGACCCGGTACAGGACAAGGCCGTGCTCGAGGAATATCTCGAGACCGTCATGAAGAAACGACCGGACTACGCCGAATATTACCGCATGCTGGTCGAGCTGGTCTGACTCGCGATGGCGTCGGCAATCCATGTCTTCGGCATCCGCCACCACGGCCCCGGCTCGTCGCGGCGGCTGTTGGAAGCGCTCGGCGAATTACGTCCCCAGACGGTTTTGATCGAGGGCCCGTCCGATGCCTCCGGCCTGCTGCCGATGCTGGCGGACCCGGCGATGGTGCCGCCTGTGGCGCTCCTGACCTATGCGGCAGATGATCCCGCGCGCACCATCTTCTGGCCGTTCGCCACCTACTCGCCGGAATATCAGGCCGCCTGCTGGGCCGTGCGCCATGGCGCGGCCGCGCGTTTCATCGATCTGCCGGCGAGCTGGCGTCTTGGCCCGGCAGCACCGCCCGGATTGGCCGCAGACGCCGATTCTGATGCTGCCGTACGTCCAGAATCTGCGCCGGAGCAGCCGCCGAACATGCTGGAGCGTGATCCGATCGGCGTGCTCGCGACCGCTGGCGGCTACGAGGACGGCGAGAGCTGGTGGCGCGATGTGATCGAGGAGAATCCCGAGCCCGGCGAGGTGTTCGCGGCGATCGCGGATGCGATGACGGCGCTGCGCGAAGCGGCGGCGGCCGGACGGGAAGCTGCCCGCGAAGCGCATATGCGGCTCGAAATCGCCAGGGCGGCCAAGGAAACTGACGGCGCCATCGCCGTCGTCTGCGGCGCCTGGCACGCGCCGGCGCTGCAGCAGAAGCCATCCGCGACCGCCGATCGCGCGCTGCTCAAGGGCGCCCCGAAGCAGAAGGTCAGCGCGACCTGGGCAC
>NZ_JBAURI010001151.1:0-1545 GCF_049581145.1 Bradyrhizobium sp. | reverse complement strand
GCGTGCGTCAGGCTGAGGACGTCGCTGCGCGAGCCGAGCAGCACCGCAACCCAGCCGGGACCGTTGTCGACCCATTGCGCGGCTTGGATCGCAGGTTCGGCGACGCCGATCGAATGCGCGATGCGGGCTCGCAGCTCGGGGGCCACATCACCGGAGCGCCGTTGCGGCGGTGCCGCGAAGGCCCAGCCGGGTACCATCGCGCTTCACCCGCACGAGGCCCGCGCCGCATTCCTGAATGACGACGTCGCCCCTTGGCTGGCCGCCCAGCGCGAGCCAGACATGGCAGGAACCAAGCGTCGGATGCCCGGCAAACGGCAGCTCGCGCTCCGGCGTGAAGATGCGGACGCGGTAGTCGGCGGCGGGCTCGTGCGGCCGCGACAGGAACGTGGTCTCGCTGAGGTTGGTCCAGTTGGCGATTCTCTGCATCTCCGCATCATCGAGGCCATCGGCTTCGGCGATCACCGCCAGCGGATTGCCCCTGAACGGCGTGCCCGAGAACAGGTCGATTTGCTGGAACGGGTGGGCGCGCATGGTCCGCCTCCTTCAGCTGCGCCAGAACGGCTTGGCCGCCTCGCGGCGCACCGTCTCGGGATCGAGCCCGCAGTCGCGCATCTGCGCGGCATCGAGTGCCGACAATTCGCTGCGCCAGGCGCGCCGCTGCAGCCAGAGCTGCGGCAGACGCAAGAGCGTTCTGAGACTGTCGAACGCCTGCGGCGGGGCTCCGCGTTGCACCAGGGAATTTACCATGATCGCACTCATCGCCGCTCGATTTCGGAATTGCGATCAGAGTAATGTCTCGATACAAAGCGGAGCAATCAAAACATTGCTCTCGGTGCAATATCGCATGAAAGCTTCCTACACCACGCTGGTCGACGCCATCGCGGCCGAGATCGCCGCCGGGCGCCTGAAGGCGGGCGAACAGCTGCCGCCGCAACGCCAGTTCGCCTATGAGAAAGGGATTGCCGCCTCGACCGCCGCGCGGGTCTATGCCGAACTGCTGCGTCGCGCGCTCGTCGTGGGGGAGGTCGGCCGCGGCACTTTCGTCGCAGGCCAGACACCACTGCCGCCGCTGCGGCTCGAGCCGTTCGAGGGGCGCATCGATCTCGAATTCAACTTTCCCACTTTGCCGGAGCAGGCCGCGCTGATCGGCAAATCGCTTGGGTCCTGGCAGCGATCCGAGACGCTCGGTGCGGCGCTGGCGCCCGTCACGCAGCGCCGGCTTGCCGAGGCCGGCAGAGTCAGTGCCACTTTCTTCGCGACCGATCGCTGGCGGCCGCGGGCGGAGGGTTTTCTGTTTGCGGGCAGCGGCCGGCAATCGCTCGCCGCTGCCGTCTCGGCGCTGGTGCCGGTCGGCGGACGGCTTGCGGTCGAGGCGATGACCTATCCGATGATCAAGGGCATCGCGGCGCGGCTTGGGGTCACGTTGGTGCCGATCGCGATGGACGGCGAGGGCATCCGTCCCGATGCGCTCGTCAAGGCATATCGCGCGGGTGCGCTATCCGCGATCTATCTGCAGCCGGTCATGCAGAATCCGCTCGGTCATAC
>NZ_JBAURI010001150.1:0-4216 GCF_049581145.1 Bradyrhizobium sp. | reverse complement strand
TGAGGTTGCGACGCAACCTCAGATCGAGGCCGTGCGCCGCAAACGCTGCGAAAGGGGAGGACTGTCCATGACAGCTGCCAGTGCGTTTGCATAAGGAATAGGCAAACTGCGGGCGGGCGCGAGAAGTTCGGCCAAACCCGTGTGAAGGTTAGCGCCCGGTTACCAATATCCGTTCCAAATCTCGAGCCGAGAAGACGCACGGGTCCTTTCCCCTCCGAGCAGCATAAACAGCGTCTATGCATGCGCCGGCGGCAGCCCAGCACACGTGACGTGCGACATCGGCCGAACCAAACCCTTGCCCATCGCCAAGGCCTTCATCAACCAATTGCGACTGGAAGAACGCGCCCACTTCCATGCTACGCTTGGTGGCGCATGGAGTGACCCGATGCACGCGCGCCGAACACTGATCCCGCTGCTGGCCGCGATTGCCGCCGCCGCTGCCTCGCTGGCCTTGTCTCAGACGCTGACCCGGGCCATGGCGCAGGACAAGGGCAGCGTCGAGCCGAAGCCGCTGCCACCGCTCGCCAATCCCAACGATCCCAAGATCGCCGCCAAGGAATTGTTCGCGCGCAGGCTGTTGCCCACAGCGCGGCCGACCCGGGTGATCGGCGCCTATAGCGACGGCTGCATCGCGGGTGCGGCCGAGATGCCGATCACTGGCGACACCTGGCAGGTGATGCGGCTATCGCGCAATCGCAATTGGGGACACCCCGACATGGTCGCGCTGCTGCAGCGGTTGGCGGCCAAGGCGCACAAGGATGCCGGCTGGCCCGGAATCCTGGTCGGCGACATGGGGCAGCCGCGCGGCGGCCCGGCGCTGTCCGGCCACGCCAGCCATCAGATCGGTCTCGACGCCGATGTCTGGCTGACGCCGATGCCGGATCATCTGCTGTCGCGCGAAGAGCGCGAGGAAACCTCCGCGACCATGATGGTGCGCGACGACCGGCTCGACATCGATCCGAAGGTTTTCACGCCCGGCCATGTCGCCGTCATCCGCGATGCCGCGATGGAGCCGAGTGTGCAGCGCATCTTCGTCAACGCCGCGATCAAGAAGGCCTTGTGCCGCGAGGCCAGCGGCGACCGCAGTTGGCTGTCCAAGGTCCGGCCGTGGTACGGCCACGACTATCATTTCCATATCCGGATGCGCTGCCCGCAGGGCAGCAGCGAATGCAAGGGCCAGAAGGACCAGGAAGGCGGCGACGGCTGCAAGCCGGACGATCTCGCCTACTGGTTCAAGGAGTCCATCCTGCATCCCGAACCGCCGAAGGAGCCGGAGCAGCCGGCGCACGGCATCACACTGGCGCAGATGCCGGCCGATTGCCGGGCCGTGCTGAACGCAGCCGACGCCAAGCCCAGCGCGCAGGCCTCGACGAAATTGCCGTAGCGATGCCGGCACGGACTATCGCGGTACCGCCACAATGAGCTATGGTCGGCCGCCGCGCCGCAAGCGCGAGCGACGCCTTGAAACAAAAACCTTGGGACGACGGTCCCGATTTCCCGATCTGACCAAATCGCCACCAGCGCAGCCGTGTCTGCGCGTGGCCCAACCATCTGGATTGCGCATGCGTATTACCCCTGTCGTCGCGTTGCTGCTGCTCGCCGCAGCCGGGCCTGCCCTTGCCGCGGAAGAACCGAGCGGCTGCGACAAGTTCAAATGGCCGATCGAGCATGAACGCGCCGCGCTGACCGCACCGGATCGCGCCAAGCTCAATTCGGGCGCCGAGCTCGCCGCGCTGCCGTCGACCGGCGTCACACTGGCCCTGCTGGCGCCTACAGCGGCAAAGTTGCCGACCCCGCCCGAGCGCGCGCCCAAGGATGGCACCTTTGCGGGTTTTACCAGCGTCAAGACAGCGCCGAAGGCAGGTATCTATACCATCAGCCTGTCGGCGGGCGCCTGGGTCGATGTCGTCCAGGACGGCCATTTCCTCAAGCCCAAGGGCTTCAGCGGGGCCACCGACTGCGAGGGCATCCGCAAGACCATGAAATACCAGCTTGCCGACAAGCCGTTCGTGCTGCAGGTCTCCGGCAGCAGCGAGAACTCGATCTCGATCGCGATCCTGCCATCCGAATAGGAGGGCTTTACCCGAAAGCCCAGCCTGTTATGATTCGCCCGCGATAGTCCTGACCGGCCGTAAGCCGGCAGAGACTGCCGGAACGGCGCTTCCGCCCGTCGTGATTCCCGTGATCAGCCACGCCCGATTTGCGCGCGCCCATGGCGGCTGCGCTTATACACGCGCGATGACGTATGGAGCGCCATGATGCACCGCCTCACCGGACTGCTTTTGAGCCTTGTCATCCTCTGCGGATCGACCTGTGCGCCCGCGCTGGCCGAAGACAAGACCATCGTCGTGTTCGCCGCAGCCTCGATGAAGAACGCGCTCGACGACGTCGATGCAGGCTTCACCGCCAAGACTGGCGTCAAGGTCCAGGCCAGCTATGCCGCGAGTTCGACGCTGGCAAAGCAGATCGAACAGGGCGCGCCCGCCGACATCTTCGTCTCCGCCGATACCGATTGGATGGACTATGTGGTTGCCAGGAAGGACATCAACGTGCCGACCCGGGTCAATCTGCTCGGCAACAGCATCGTCCTGATCGCACCGAAGGATTCGACGATCGGCAACGTGACGATCGGACCAGGCTTCGACCTGGCGAAGCTCGCCGGCGACGGCAAGATCGCGACCGGCGACGTCAACGCCGTGCCGGTCGGCAAATACGCCAAGGCTGCGCTGGAAAAGCTCGGCGCCTGGCAGGCCGCCGCGCCGAAGTTCGCGATGGCCGAGAGCGTGCGCGCGGCGCTGACCCTGGTGGCCCGGGGCGAGGCCGTGCTCGGCATCGTCTATTCGACCGACGCCAAGGTCGAGCCGGGCGTCAAGATCGTCGGCACTTTTCCGGCCGACACCCACCCGCCGATCATCTATCCGGTGGCCGCGACGACGACCGCGAAGCCTGAGGCCAATGATTACCTGTCCTATCTGAAGTCGCAGGCCGCCAAGACGGTGCTGGAAAAGTATGGCTTCGACTATCTGATCCATCCGACCTCCTGACGTGCTGGATATCACTGCCACGGAATGGACGGCGATCCGGCTTTCGCTGCGGGTCGCCACCGTTGCAACCGTGATCGCGACGCCGCTCGGAATCGGTCTGGCGTGGCTGCTGGCGCGGCGCAATTTCTGGGGCAAGTCGCTGCTCGATGCGCTGATCCATCTGCCGCTGGTGCTGCCGCCTGTCGTCACCGGCTACCTGCTGCTCCTGACCCTCGGCCGGCGCGGCCTGGTCGGAGCATGGCTCGCCGACCATCTCGGCATCGTGTTCGCCTTCCGCTGGACCGGCGCGGCGCTGGCCTGCGGCGTGATGTCGTTTCCGCTGCTGGTGCGGCCGATGCGGCTGTCGATCGAGGCGGTGGACCAGCGGCTCGAACAGGCCGCGGAGACCCTCGGCGCCGCGCCGTGGCGGGTATTTCTCAGCGTCACGCTGCCGCTGTCGCTGCCCGGCGTGCTTGCCGGCATGGTGCTCGGTTTCGCCAAGGCGATCGGCGAGTTCGGCGCCACCATCACCTTTGTGTCGAACATTCCCGGGGAAACCCAGACCATCTCGTCGGCGATCTATTCGCTGATCCAGACGCCGGACGGCGACGTCGCGGCGCTGCGGCTGGTCCTGGTGTCCGTCGTCATCGCAGTCGCGGCACTGGTGGGCTCGGAATGGTTCGCGCGACGCGCCACAGAGCGCGTGCACGGAAATTGACCGTGCTGCGGGTCGACGTCGCAAAGAAACTCGGCGAACTCGCGCTGGAAGCATCCTTCGAGAGCGAAGGCCGCGTCACCGGATTGTTCGGCGCCTCCGGTGCCGGCAAGACCTCGCTGATCAACATGATCGCCGGCCTGTTGCGGCCCGATCGCGGCACCATCACCCTCGACGGCGAAACGCTCGACGATACCGCCAAGGGCATCCATGTTCCGGCCTATCGCCGGCGCATCGGCTACGTTTTTCAGGACTCGCGGCTGTTTCCGCATCTCGATGTCCTGCACAACCTCGACTATGGCCGGCGCATGAACCGCCTCCCCGACGACGCCGCGCAACACCAGCGCGTCACCGATCTGCTCGACATCGGCCATCTGCTCGACCGCCGTCCCGGCAAATTATCGGGCGGCGAGCGCCAGCGCGTCGCGCTCGGCCGCGCGCTTCTGGCCAGGCCGCGGCTGCTGCTGCTCGACGAACC
>NZ_JBAURI010001149.1:0-3763 GCF_049581145.1 Bradyrhizobium sp. | reverse complement strand
CCAGAGACGGCTTTCAGAACTAACGGTCCCTTAAGTGGCGGTTTGCCTGGAAATTTCAATCGCCGCGCTGGCCCTCGAAGCGGGCGGTCGGAGATCGGGTGGCAGCCGCTTCCGGCCCCGCCGATGCTCCGCATAGCGGTTCGAGCAGCGGAAATCCAGCCATCGCAAAAGCCCATTACCGCTTTGTTCGAATGGCGCGCCCGTTTCGAGTGTGAGCCGGCCCCGCGCGACGAGCTGACCGCGACCGTGCGCGGCGGGTTTGCCGGCTGGCTCGAATCGCCGCTGGCAGCGCCCGGCAGGCGGGTTCCCCGGGCCACCGGCGAGGCGGCCGTTTGACGGGCCGTTTTGGGCGCAATTTCCCGTCTTTATTCCGGATTTCAGCGATCCGGCGCCTCTCAAAGCCGCTTTCCGCCTGTTGCATTCACCGGCCGCATTTGGCATAGCTCTGTTGGTTGCCGGCGGCGTTGTCGCCGCCAGCGCTTACGGATGCGGGTGTAGCTCAGTGGTAGAGCACGACCTTGCCAAGGTCGGGGTCGAGGGTTCGAGCCCCTTCGCCCGCTCCAAATGTTTCTTCAATGGCAGCCGCGACCTTGTTCGAAGGGCCTGACTGTGCCGCCCGTCTCCGCCCCGCGCAGGTGGAACGATCATGAGCGGGTCGGCGTTGCTTTGCCTCTGTGGCAAGGAGGCCGAGGCATGAGGATAATGGCGCTGGCGTTTGCTTTCGGGACGGCCCTTATGCTGGCCAACATGGGGATACCTGCTGCCGCGGCCCATTCGCGAAAGCACAAAGTCGCCGGTGAACCGGGAGTGAGGCTGCTCGTGACGAAATCCGTACGAGAGCCAGTTCCTTACTGGGACTCCAATATCGTTCCACGCTATCGCTATCGCCCCCAGGATGACCGGGTCGATCCGTACGGGCCACCGGTCGTGCCGGTGATACGGTATTGGGACGGAGGGGAGGTCTATCTTCCTGTGTGGAACTGGTAGGGCGATCTGATCAACCGCGAACCCTCATCTGCCGTCAGGCGAACTCGCTCAGACGAAGACCGCGTGCCGAATCCGGCCGGCATTGCCGAACACCCGCAAATAGCGTTCGATCTCGGCCGGGTCGCCCGTGGCTTTTTCCGGATTGTCGGATAGCTTCACCGCCGGTTTGCCGTCGACCGATGTGACCTTGCAGACGATCGAGATCGGGTCCAGATTGACCGAGCCGCCCGGCGGGCAGCCGACGAAATCATTGGTCAGGTTGGTGCCCCAGCCAAAACTGACCCGGACTCGGCCTGCGAAGCGGCGATAGGTCTCCTCGATCGAGTCGACGTCCATGGCGTCGGAGAACACCAGAAGCTTGTCGCGGGGATCGCGGCCCTTCTCTTTCCACCACGCAATGATCTCCTCGCCGGCCTCGATCGCCGGCGCGCTGTCGGGGCGAAAGCCGGTCCAGTCCGCCACCCAGTCCGGCGCATCGCGCAGGAAGGCCTTGGTGCCGAAGGCGTCGGGCAGCGCGATCAGCAGATTGCCGCCATAGGTCTGGCGCCATTGATCCAGGATGCGATAGGGCGCCCAGCGCAGCTCGTCGTCATCGTTGGCGAGCGCCGCCGCCACCATCGGCAGTTCATGCGCATTGGTCCCGATCGCCTCGAGATCGTTGTCCATCGCCAGGAGCACGTTGGAGGTGCCGGTGAAGGACGGTCCGAGACCTTCCTTGACCGCCTCGACGCACCAGCGCTGCCACAGGAAGCCATGTCGCCGCCTGGTGCCGAAATCGGACAGCCGCAGGCCGTCGAGCTTGCGCAGTCGCTCGACCTTGGTCCAGAGCTTGGCCTTGGCGCGGGCATAGAGCACGTCCAGCGCAAACCGCCCCTGCCCCTTCATCACCGCCCGCGCCCGCAGTTCGTTGAGAATGGCGAGCGCGGGAATCTCCCACATCGTGGTGTGCGCCCAGGGCCCGTGGAAGTGCAGCTCGTACTGACCTTCGGTCTTGCGCAGCTCGTATTCGGGCAGCCGGAAGCTGGCGAGCCAGCTCATGAAATCGGGCGAGAACATGTGGGTCTTGCCGTAGAACGTATTGCCGGCGAGCCAGATCAGCTCCTTCTTGGCAAAGCGGACGCCGCGCGCATGATCGAGCTGCGCCCGCAGCTCGCCCTCGTCGATGATCTCGGCGAGCCGGACATGGCGGCTGCGATTGATCACCGAAAAGGTCACCCGCTGGTCCGGGTAGCATTCCCGGATCATCTGCAGCATCAACAGCTTGTAGAAATCGGTATCGAGCAGGCTGCGCACGATCGGATCGAGCCGCCAGCCGTGATTATAGGTCCTGCTCGCAATGTCCGTTACTGCCATCCGGCAAGCTTAGCGTGCCGGATGAGGCGCAGCCAGTGGCTTTGCGGGCGGTGGCTTTGCACGCGGTCCTGCCGGCGACTGGCTGCAGCCCATCACGGGAACGCCGCACTGCGCCTCAAGCGCGGGGTGGGTGTTCCATCACGCGGGGGTTATAGGGGGTCGTGGTCAGGGGGGTGGAAGCCTGGTGGAAGGGGGGGTGGAAGATGGTGGGACGGCGCCCATTCTTGCCCCGCAAGCCAGACGCTGGCGCCGCCCGTCATCAACAGCTTTGTCGCCTCGTTCCCGCGCAGCGGCTTCGCCGTTGTCGTGACAAGCCCGCGTTGGCAAGCGTCTCGAAGGATGAGGCCGGAAAACGCGCACCGCGCCCCTCACCATGAGGGGTTTGCGACACAGCAGGACTACGACGCGCGCGGCAGCGGGAGCGACATCGCGCGATCAGGCATCGGCGCGGCGCGGCGTCTGAGTGCGGTGGCGATTTCCGCGGCGATCATCGGCCAGTGCACGACGTCGATGATACCGGTGCCGACCAGCGTGTCCGCGGCAATCGATTCCGCGCACCGTGTCGCCAGCAGGATCGGCAGCTGTGACGCGACCGCGTGCAATGCCGCAGCCAGCTCCAGCGACGCCGCGGTCGATCCGAGATGGCCGATGAGCACGGCGTCGAACCGATCCGGCCGGGCCCGGCAAGCGGCGAGCGCCGCACCGGCGGCCGAAAATCCCACCGGCTCGTAGCCCAGCGCCGCCAGCATCTCCTCGTCGCGCGACAGCCGCGTGCCGTCGTTCGTCACCAGCAGGACCGTCTCGCCGTGTCCGACCTGCGGCAGCGGCGCCGCCGCTTCCAAGATCGTCGCGGTCGTCTCGCAGGGCAGCCATACCTCGAAGCGGCTGCCTTGTCCGACGCTGCTGCGCACATTCATGGCGCCGCCATGCTCGCGAACGATCTCATGGGCCGTCGCGAGCCCGAGGCCATTGCCGGAGGAACGCGTGGTGAAGAAAGGCTCGAAAATCCGGGCCTGCGTCGGCTCGTCCATGCCGCGGCCGCGATCGGCAACCGCGATGCACACATAGCGGCCGGGGGCGATATCGTCATGGCTCAGCGAGCGGGCTTCCCGGAGCTCGTGCATCTCGATCGTCACCTCGATGCGGCCGCCATGCTCCATGGCCTGGGCCGCATTGTTGCAGAGATTGAGCAGCACCTGCTGCAATTGCGCCGGCTCGCCCGAGACCGGCGCCGTCTCGGGCGGCTCATGGATCGCCAGTTCGATCCCCGGCGGCAGCGAGACATTCAGCAGCGATGCGGCTTCGGCGACCAGCAGGTGTGGGCTCAACAGCCTGCGGTGGCTGTCGCGGCGGCGGCCGAAAGCCATGATCTGGTCGATCAGATCACGCGCCCGCTCCGCGGCCTTCCGGATCGCGACGATGC
>NZ_JBAURI010001148.1:0-11258 GCF_049581145.1 Bradyrhizobium sp. | reverse complement strand
GTGTTTGCCGGCGCGCTGATCGGCCCGGCGCAGGTGATCGCCCGGATCCTGGAGGCGAGTTTCCTGAGCCGCTTTCGCCCGCTGATATCGACGCGGATCGCCTGCATCACCCACCCGATCGGCGCCGCCATCCTGGCGCTGTCAGGCGGCGGCGCGGCCAGCGTGTTCGCGATCTTTCACGGCGCCGGCAACGGCATCCTGACCATCGCGCGCGGCACGCTGCCGCTGGCGATCTTCGGCCCGCAGAACTACGCCTACCGGCTCGGCCTGATCGGCGCGCCGTCGCGGATCTGCCAGGCGCTGGCGCCGCTGGGCTTCGGCCTGCTGATCGGACCGCTGGGGAGGGGTGTCGTGATCGTGTCCGCGCTGCTCAGCCTCGCCGCCCTGCTGGCGCTGCTGTCTTTGTCGGCCAGGGTTGCGGCAAACGCGAAAGTCATTCCCGCGGTGGAGACACAGCCATCCGAGAGCTCCGTCACAGCGGCTTGAAACGCCCGTCCTGCAGGAACGCGACGGTCTGGCCGATCGCTACCTGATGATAGGGCAGTCTTGGACGACCCGCCCTGACCTGATGTGATCCGCCATGCCGTCGAGTCGGGAGCTCGCGACCGAGACGAAACAGCCTGACGCGCGACATTCATCTCGTTCGTCGTCCGCGACGGCGATCGCCGATGATCGATATCCGTAATATTACGGCCCTTGGGCGTCATCGAACCCTGACAAAGGCCGCATAGAGCAACGGCGCTGGGAAATTTCAGCGGCCCAGTGAAGAACCCAACGCCGCCAAGCGAAGATACTCCGCTTGGCGGCGTTGCGCGTTTCACCGCCGATAGGGTGTTGCGATCAACGTCGCATCAGCCGGCCGCCTGGTGCGGCCGGCAAATCAATCGAGTCCGACCGGGCGTCGCTGCACGACCGACATCGCACCAAGTTCGATGCCGCCCGGAGGCCGCGGCTTCCTGACCACTGACGGCACAAGCGTCTTGGCGCCGCGGTTGTCCTTCTCCAGGCGCTTCGCCTGTGAAATGTCGGCGAACGCACGTTCAAACTTGCGCAACCGGTAGAACACGATGCCGCGATCGATATAGGCGGCGGCAAATTTCGGATCGAGCTGGATCGCCTGATCGAAGTCGGCGATCGCGCCGTTCAGGTCGCCGTTGCGATAGGCGAAAATGCCCCGCGCCCGATAGGATTTGGCGTCGCTCAGCGGCATGGGAGGAACGGGTCCGACGATCGCCGCCAGCGCAGCACCGGTATCGGCCGGGAAGGTCACGACGCTGGCCGCGATGGCCTGATCCGGCGCATCGGCGATCTCGAGCTTCGGCTTCTCATTCGCCGGGTCTTTGTCCTTCACGGCCTCGGCCGTTTCGGTCGGCGCTGCCGCCGCCTGCGGCTCGCCGGCATGCACTGGCGCGAATGCGACAATTGATTCGGTCGTCATGCCTTCCGGCGCTTTCGCGGAGGCCATCACCTCGCCGCGCGAGACCTGTTCACGCGAGACCTGGTCGTACGAGACTTGATCGTGGGCGAGCTGGCCCCGCAAGGCAGCCTCGACCTGGCCGCGCACGACGGCTTCGAGCTGTTGCAGCCGGACGCCCGATCGCGAGGACACGTGCATGAACACCGCATACCCCGCCAGACCCACGATCGAAACCACCGCGAATGCGAAAACGGCGGAAGAGAATCGGTAGACCGCCTGGGTGACCGCGCGCCGCGAGAGCGACACCTGCTCGATCCGGGCGAGCTCCAGCAGATGATCATACGCGGCGCGCTGATCGGTATCGGCGAGAATTTCGCTGGCGCGAACGATTTGCCGGAATCTCAGCGCAGCCAGCGGATCGCCCGGATTGATGTCCGGGTGAGCGCCCTTGACGGCTCTGCGGAAGGCAGCTCTGAGGCCTTCCGCGTCGTCGTTCGGAAGAGCTCCGAGTAGTTCGTAAAGGGTCTCCATGGACTACTTACTCGCGGCTACGCTTACTGCACTTCCCTCTATCTCCGTTCGAAATTCCCGCCGCGAATTTACCGTGGAGAAACAGGCGCTGACGCCGGGGATGATCGTATTTCAGCTGGGCGAAAAAATGACTGAATTGTGCGCGTTCGGCCGCAAGCGTTGCGCCCGTTCGCAGCACGATGGTAATTGCGCCCTGTGAAAGATCGTTGACGCCGAAGCTAAGATACTACCGGCTGGCGGACTGAATCTCGCATCTGCTGGCCATCTGCAGCGCGCGCAGCCGTTCGCGGACCCGCCTTTCCGCGCCCTGATAGCATTTCAGCTCGTATGCAACTTTCAAGTGCGCCCATTGGCCGGGGTCGATGGTCTTCAGGTGGGATGCCTTGAACGCGCAATCCGGGGCGGATTGCGGCACAAGCAGGGCGGGATCGGGCCGGCACAGCGGAGTTTCGGAACGCGCCGGCAGCGCCTCCTGCTTTTGTGCAAGTTCAGTCGTGTGCGGTCCGCATCCTGCCAGCGCCAGCGCCAGCACGATCGACAGCCGGCGCGGAAGCCGCGGCCAGATGGCCTTCATGTTGTTATGCATCGCCGGACCGACCCCTCTCATGCAGCGCATCTCGTTTGCGAATCTTTTTCGCAAAGCCGGGACGCTTGAGCCGCCGATCAAGCATGATCAATTTGGACCGGGATGCTTGCATTGCAATTTAACGCCGGGTGGCACTTCGGATGATGGTTAAGCGCGAATTAAAGGGCCGACGCGCGTGCGCGCCGGTCGCTCGGATCGCCTGCAGCAACGGTGTTGATGGTCGGCGCCGTGACGCTACTTGACGCCGTATTCCTTGCAGCCCGCAATCATTCGGCCAGTCTCAGTAATTTCACGGAGTTAATTTGGTAACTCCAGTAATTGCACGGATATCAACTGACAATTCCAGTAACAACACGGATGTTATTTAAGCAACACTAGTATTTATAAAACCATTATTTCGATATCCCAGTATTTCTACGTTTTTCAAACTGCAACTTTGGTTAATGACTTGCTGTAATCAGTGCGCATGTCGATTTTCCAATAAAGGAACAGGCCTGTGACACGCAGCACGATTCTCTATCGCTCGGCTGGTATCTTACTCGCGACTTGGGGTCTTACTCAGCCGGTTGTTGCGGCGGATCTGTCGCTGGCTTCTCCGCCGCCGGCGCCGGTCGACAGCTCGACGCCGGTCCCGTTGCGGTCATTTGCGCAGGTCTGGGCGGACAACACGCCCTCGCCGTATCAGCTCAAGCTGCAATACACCGGGGAAGTCTGGGGCAACCAGGGCGGCTTGCAGAGCGGCGAAGACTACATGGAAAACTATTCGGCCACCTTGAGGGTCGATACCGCCAAGGCGTTCGGCTGGACCGGAGGCTATTTTGTCGCGTCGGGCTTTTACAATAACGGCCCTTCGCTCGGCGCCAACTTCGTCGGAGCGGTGCAGGACCCCAGCGCCATGGATGTCTTCGCCCCCAACATGGCCCGGCTTTATCAGATGTATTACGACCAGTCCTTCGGCAAGTCGACCGACGTCCGGGTCGGCGTGATGGACCTGGAAACCGAGTTCGGCACCACCAAGCCGATGGCCATTTTCTTCAATGGCGCCTTTTCCTGGAACTCGGCGCTCGATGCATCCGGTGCAGGGGGATTGAACGGCCCGTCGACCTATCCCGACACGTCGCTCGGCATCCGCGTCAGACAGATCATCAACGATGAGTTGTACGTCAAGGTAGCCGTGGTCAACGGCATGGCGGATTCGATCACCAACCCGCAAAGCAACGCGGTCACGATCAGCAGCGCAAATGGCGCCTTTGGCATCGGCGAAGTCGACTATACACCCATCAAGAACACCAAGATCATCGCAGGCTACTGGATGTACACCGGCCTGATCCAGACCCAGGACCAGTTCACTCCCGCCGGCCTGTTGCAATCGGCCCGCGGCAGCGACGGCGGCTATGTCGGCGCCGCAACCCGTCTCTATACGATCCAGGGCGAGCGCGCAGTCGACGGCTTCGTCAACTTCGGCATGTCCGATCCCAAGTGGAACGATGTCGACCGCTCGGTAAACGCCGGATTGACCGTGACCGGCCTGTTCGCCTCGCGCCCCGATGACAGGTTCGGCGTAGCGACCGGCTATGCTCACGCGGGTGCGCCGCTGCAGGCGATCCAGCTCGCTCAAGGCGCTCCCATCACCAGCTATGAGCAGACCTTCGAAATGACCTATCGCGCGCAACTGAGCGACTGGCTGACGGTGCAGCCGAACATCCAGTACACCATCCATCCGGGTTACTACGGGACCCTCAAGAATGACTTCCTGTTCGGTCTTCATTTCGAGATCGGCCACTTGTTTAACCTGTAAGACATTCAATTCGTCTAGCGATCACATCAAGGAAAGCGCCATGCGAAAGATCGTATCACTGTTAGTCCTGTTTCTCGTTCTTTTCGGCACGGCGGCGGCGGACGCGCGCGGGGGGCGTGGCGACGATTGCCCCCCGAACTCGACCGACCCCGACTGTAAATAGGCGGGCGACTCTGCAGATGGGGAAAGTCCGGTCCCGGCAGAGTCGCTCCAAAGACGAGCGTGTTCTTACGGAGTGAGAGTATCCATCCATGTCAAAGCTTCTTCAGTTGACGATATTGCCGAAGATCCTGCTGCTGATGAGCTTGCTCGCTCTGGTATCGCTGGGGGCAACAGTGTTCGCCACCGGAAAGATGCGCTACATCGACGACACCTATGGTGACCTGATCGACGGCGCGGGCCGCGCCAATCTGGCGGTCGCGCGGGCCAACCGAAACCTGGTGTACCTCAATCGCTCCATCTACCGGCTGATCACCGAGGTGGCCGACGACCGGCGTCAAAGTGCGACAAAGGAAATCAACGATTCGAGGGAGTTCTTCAATAAGCAGATCAAGATCGCGGGCGAAGCCATGCCGGCCAAAGAGGCCGATATGCGGCAGATTGGAGCCAAGGTGAATGCCGCCTTGGACGGACCCTGCGCTGAAACGATCAAATTGGCGAACTCCGCCAAGGCGGAAGACAAGAACCGTGCAGAGACGCATATGCACGAGACCTGCGATCCGGTCCTGAACGAATCCATGGACGAGATCGCGATCCTGACCAACCAGATCCTGAAAATAAACGACAAGGGGTCGGACGACGCGCAGGCCGTGACCAACGCCACGATCAGGAACACCTATATCCTGGTCCTCGGAGGTCTGGCCGCCGTCATGTTGCTCGTGGGAACGCTGGTCGTGCGCTGGATCTCCCTGCCGCTCACCCGCCTCACCGACGGAATGAAGCAGCTGGCCGACGGAAATTTCAGCGTGGTGCTTCCGGGACTGCGCCGCAAGGACGAAGTCGGCGAGATGGCGCGGGGCGTCGAAATGTTCAAGGTCAAGTCCGAGCAGAAGGCGCGCAGCGAAGCCGAAGTGCAGAAGGTCGCCCAGGACGCGCTGGCCCGGCGCCAGGAGGAGGTCGACCAGCTGATCGGCTTCTTCGGCCGCAGCATGAGCGGCTCCTTCAAATCGCTGTCGGTCACCTCGGCCAACATGTCCCGCACATCGCTCTCGCTGGAAACGGCGGCACAGACCACCGGAAGCCACGCGGTGCTGGTGCTGGGCGAGGTCGGACAGACCTCAGCCAACATTCAGGCCGTGGCCACGGCATCGCAGCAGCTCTCGACGTCGATCTCCGAAATCGGCCGTCAGGCCACCCAATCCGCGCGCGGCTCGACCGCCGCGATGCAGCAGGCCGAGGCCGTCGTGACCAAGGTCGAGGAATTGCGCCACGCGGCCGACGAGATCGGCAACGTCGTCAAGCTGATCAACACCATCGCCGGCCAGACCAACCTGCTGGCGCTGAACGCCACCATCGAGGCCGCGCGCGCCGGCGAGGCCGGGCGCGGTTTCGCGGTGGTTGCCGGCGAGGTCAAGGCGCTGGCCGAACAGACCGCCAAGGCGACCAGCGACATCGCTCATCAGGTCGCCTCGATCCAGTTGGCGAGCAACGGCGCCGCCCAGGCCATCCAGGAGATCTCCGGCACCATTCGCGGTGTCAACGAGACGGCGGTCACCATCGCCTCCGCGGTGGAGCAGCAGGGGGCGGCGACCGAGGAGATCGCCCGCAGCATCGAGTCGGTGCGGGTCAATGCCGCCAGCATGACGCGCAGCATGGAGCAGGTTCAGGGCGCTGTCGACGCGACCAGCGGCAGCGCCGCCGAGGTCAAGCAGACCACCGAGGCCCTGTCTGTCGAAACCGGTATCCTGAGCACCGAAGTGCAGGACTTTCTTTCTTCCCTGCGCGATCTCGGCGAAAGCCAGCAGTTGCGTGCGCTGGATGTCAATCTGGCGGCTTCCGCGACCGCGGGCGGACGAACCACGACAGGACGGGTCACGAAGGTGTCGCCGGGCATGGCGCTGTTCGACGGGCCGTTGCAGGTGGCTGTGGGAACGCCGCTCGAGCTGCAGGTCGATGGGCTGGAGCGGACGCTGCATGGCCGTTTCGTCGACCGGATCGACGGGGGCTGCCAGATCCAGCTCCTGCTCAATCACGAACATCTCAGCTTCATGGAAGCCACCATGGCCCGGCTGGCCGCGGCATGATCGCCGCGCCGCATCAATCCGGCGCGCAGCCTGCAGCCGGGGGAGCGCCCCCCGGCGAAGCCGGCAGGCTCGCCGCGCTTCGGCGCTATCAGGTTCTCGATACGCCGCAGGAGCCGGCGTTCGATCGCATCGTCCGGCTGGCCGCCTTGTTGCTCGACGTCCCCATCGCGCTGATCTCGCTGGTCGACGCCGACCGGCAATGGTTCAAGGCCCGCTACGGCCTCGATGCGCCGGAGGCGCCGCGCGCCACGGCCTTCTGCGACCACGCGATTCGCGGCCGCAGCGTCATGGTGGTCCCCAACGCGGAAAGCGATCCGCGGTTTTGCGATAATCCGCTGGTGACCGGCGACATGCATCTCCGCTTCTATGCGGGCGCGCCGCTGGTCACGCCCGACGGTTTTGCGCTGGGCACGATATGCGCGATCGACCGGGCGCCGCGGCGATTGAATGGGCGCGACGAGGCGATCCTGTCAGCGCTCGCCGAACAGGTTCTCCACGAGCTGGAAGTCCGTTCGGCGCTCGGCGAATTGTACCGGGAAGTCGCCGAGGGACGCCGCACCGCGCGCACCCTGCAGAGCGAAGGCGCGAAGCTCGAGGCGCTGCTCAATGCCACCGAAAACGCCGTCGTCACCATCGACACCGACGGTCGGGTCGCGAGCCTCAATCGCGCCGCCGAAGCGATGTTCGGGTTCGAACCCGGCCGATCCGTCGGCGAGCCGATTGCCGGTCTGGTTGCCACCGAAGACGCCCCGGCCGGCTGCGAAGATTTGACGCGATCGATCAACGGTCATGGCTGGCGCAAGGATGGGACGCAATTTCCGATCGAGGTGTCGCGCGCGCGCTGGACCGACGCACAAGGCTGCCTGGCATCGGGTGCGATCGTGCGGGACGTCACCGAACGTCACCGCGCCGAGGCCGAAGCCCGCCGCCGCGAAGCTGCGGCGCACTCCCATGACAAACTCGCAGCACTCGGGCGCACCGCCGGCGGCGTCGCGCATGCACTGAACAATCTGCTGCAGCCGGTCATCGGCCTGACCGAACTGGAGCTGGATGACCTGCCCGCCGCAGGGGCCGACGCGCGGACGGAGAGCCGCGAAAACCTCTCGATGATTCTGGAATCCGGCAAGCAGGCCCGCGAAGTTGTCCGCAAGATGCTGATGTTCGCACGCAAGGCCAGGCCCGCGGTGGCGCCGGTCGATTTCCCCGCCGCGCTGCGCCGAAGCATGGCGCGCTGTGCCGCTTTGCTGCCGCCGGGCATCGATCTCGAACAGGTCATCGATGCCGCTGCGGTCGGCGTCGCCGTCATCAATGAGACCGAGCTGGACGAGGTCATGGCCAATCTGGCTGCCAACGCGGTCTATGCCATGGGCGGCAACGGAACACTGACGGTCCGGCTCGATCGGCTCGAAATGACGGAGGCCGCCGCGGCGCTGGGAATCGCGGCAGGCTCCTGGTTCAGGATATCCGTGGCCGATACCGGTCTTGGGATGGACGCCGAGACCAGGGCGCAAATCTTCGAGCCGTTCTTCACCACCAAACCGATCGGGGAAGGCACCGGTCTCGGACTCTCGATAGCCTACGGCGTGCTGCGCGGCTGGAAGGGCGCCATCGCGGTCGACAGCACGGTGGGCCGTGGCAGCACCTTTACGCTCTACATCCCGGTTTCCCAGACACCATAGAAACGAAGGAGAACTACCATGGCAGCCGTTCTATTGATCGACGACATGAAGGGCGTTCGCCGCACCGTCAGCGCGCTGTTGAAACGGGCCGGGCACACCGTGACCGAGGCCGACGACGGCGGTGCCGGCCTCGATCTCTTGAAGGGCGGCTCGCGCTTCGATCTGGTCATCACCGACATGCTGATGCCGAAACATGACGGCATGGAAGTGCTTCTGTTCCTGGAGCAGATGCACAACCGGCCCAAGGTGCTGGCGATCTCCGGCGGCGGCAGCCAGGTTTCGGCCGACGAAGCCTTCACGCTGGCGCGCAACAAGGCTGACGCCACGCTGGCCAAGCCGTTCGACAACGCCGACCTGCTCGCCGAAGTCAACAAGCTGCTCAAGGTCAATGCCTGATTGAAAAAGGGCGGCGCTCTGGCTCCGCCGAGTTCGCATGTAGGACACGATGTTGGTCACGCGGCCAGACCTGTCAGCAGGGCGAGAGACCGGCTTGCCGATCGAGGGGGAGCCTGTTCGAGGAGAAACGGCGGTGTCCGCCTCTCCCGGCGGGCCGGCGACCGCGCATGCGGGACGTCAACTCAACGTGCTGGTTGCCGAAGACGCTCCGCTCATCCGCATCCTGATTTCCAAGCTGTTGAGGAAGCGTGGGCACGTCGCCGACCTGGTCGTCGATGGTGAGGAGGCAGTTGCCGCCGTGCAGCGCAAAGCCTACGACCTGGTTCTGATGGACATGCACATGCCGAAGATGGACGGCGTTGCCGCGACCATGACGATCCGCAAACTCGGCGGGCCGGAGCGCCTGGTGCCGATCATCGCGTTGACCGGCGATGCCGTGGCGGGCCAGCGCGAAATCTGCCTCGCGGCCGGCATGGACGACTACCTGTCCAAGCCATTCGAACCAGCCGAGTTCTATGCGGCGATCGATCGCCATGGCGCGGTCGAGACCGGATCTGAAACGCCGCGCACGGTGGCGACCTGAAGCTTGTTGCCGCGGGCCGCCTCGCCGCCGCCGGATCGCGCGAGGCTTAAAAATCATGGTTACCCAATCCTCAAGGCTCAGCCTTTCTTAAGCATTTTTGCCCATTCTGGTTAACGGCTCCGGCCGTGACCAGTTGGGTTGAGTGACATGAAAACAGTATCGGCGGCGGTGATCGCGCTGCTCGCGAGCTCGGCTCTGGCGAGCGCGGCCGACATGCCGGCCTATCCATCGCCACCGCCCGTGCTGTGGTCCTGGACCGGGCTCTATCTCGGCGGCCATCTCGGCGCCGGTTTCGGCAATTCGTCATTTTCCGACGCGGCGGGGCCGGCCATCTTCGGCGGCACGGTGCGGACCTCGGCTGCGGTCGGCGGCGGCCAGATCGGCTACAACTGGCAGGCGCCGAACGCGGCCGTCGTGCTCGGCGTCGAGGCCGATGCCGACCTGATGAGCGCCGACGGCTCCGGCACGTGCCTCGCATCCTCGGGCTATTTCATATCGGCCAACTGCCGCGTCCGCCCGGTCTCTGGCGGCAGCTTCACCGGCCGCCTCGGCTTCGCGACCGGGAAGGCCGGACGCACGCTGCTCTATGCCAAGGGCGGCGTGGCATGGCTCGATGAGACCACCGATATCACCACCAATGGCGCGCTTCCTTATGCCCCCAGCAGCCTCGATGGCGTCCGCTGGGGATGGACGGTCGGTGCCGGCGTCGAGCGGGCGCTGACCCCGGCCTGGTCGCTCCGGCTGGAATATGACTACGCGAAATTTGGCGACGCCGGCATGGCGACGCCCGCAAGCTATTTCCAGGTGCTTCCGCCGTTGCCGAACGGTTACGTCACCACTGCGGGCGGTACGACCAATGTCAGTCAGAGCCTGCAGACGGTCAAACTGGGTTTGAACTACAAGCTCGGCGAAGACCTCCATGCGCAATGGCAGCCCTCGGCGTCGGACTATCATTTGCGGGGCACGGCGGATGCGCCGGTCATTCCGGAGGCGGAGATCGAGATCGGGGGCCGGGTCTGGTACAGCTCCGGCCGTTTCCAGAAGGACCTGGCGACGACCCAGTCGGCGAGCCTGACGGGCCTGCTGGTGTCGCGGCTGACCTATGACACCGCTGCTGCGACCGGCGAGCTGTTTGCCCGCATCGACAGTCCCTCCAACGTCTTCGTCAAGGGGTTCATCGGCGGCGGCAGGATTCTGTCGGGCAACATGCATGACGAAGATTGGGGTGCCTTCAATGGCGAGGTTCCCTATTCGAACACGCTGTCCAGCACCACGGGAGATCTGGCCTACGGCACCTTCGACGTCGGCTATTCGGTGTTTCGCGGGCCGAGCGCCAAGGTCGGCGGCTTCGTCGGATTCAACTATTATCAGGAGGACAAGTCGGCCTATGGCTGCAGCCAGATCGCCAATCCCTATTCGGACTGCGTTCCCGCCATTCCCTCGTCCACGCTCGGCATCACCGAAGACGACAAATGGTACTCGCTCAGGGTCGGGCTGAACGGCGTCGTCACGCTCGCCGATCGATTGAAGCTGACCGCGGACGCCGCCTATCTGCCCTATGTGGCGTTCCGCGGCACCGACGACCACCTGCTGCGCACCGACGTCTCCGATACCGTCTCGCCGGAGAGCGGCTCCGGCCAGGGCGTGCAACTCGAGGCGCTGTTGTCCTATGCAATCTCCAATGCCTTCAGCGTCGGCGCCGGCGGCCGCTATTGGGCGATGTGGGCGCCGACCGCCTATACCAACGGCTTCGGCGCGCCGTGCCCTTGCCAGGGCTTGCCGGTCCGCACCGAGCGCTACGGCGCCTTCCTGCAGGCTGCCTACAAGATCGACGCATTGAAGTAGCGCGCGGATCGGCAACGGCAGGTTCCGCCGCAAGCGCGCGATCACGCGGAGGCGCAAGGACGCAGATCTCATCCTGAACCTGATCCAGAACAGCGCTTCCGATTTTCAGAAATTGTTGTTGACGCCCACCCCAAATCACCTGCATAGTACCGCGATCCTGTCCCACAGAGGGGCGTTCCG